>NZ_JBGLYK010000096.1:0-19842 GCF_047304025.1 Pseudomonas sp. Pseusp97
AAGCGGGATACTTCAGGATTCTGGCGGTGGGTGTCGGCCTTTGCGCCGCCCTGCCCCGCCGCGAACACCACCAGCCCCGGCAGGCACATGAAGGGCAGCACCAGCAGCCAGTTCAGCGGAGCCGTCGGAGCACCGGCGAAGAAACCGATCAGCAGGTACAGGCCGAGGAATATCGCCATGCGCCAGTAGAAGGCCTTGTGCCCGGCCGGCGCCTGGGCGGCCCTGCGACCGTTGCGCCCCTTGCGAGGTCCGCGCCAGACGTCGCGCATCATCGAGATCAGCAGCCACCAGAGGCCGATGACCATCAGCACCGCCAGCGGCGCAGCCAGCGCATAGACCCAGAGCAGGCCGCCGAAACGCGGCGTCAGGAAACCGAGCAGGATGCAGTAGGCAATCAGCCCCAGTACGCCGTAGAACACCACCCGAGCCGTCCACAGCGCACCGAAGGTGGCGCCGCCGACCAGCAGGCAGATCGGCGTGACGGCAACCAATCCCAGGGCATCCTTGCCGCCGGACAATAAGGCCACCAGCACGACCACCAGCGCGCAGAACGCCAGTGCGCCGCGCCAGCCCATCCGCCGCGCGGCGAGCAGAACGCCACCTGCCCCGCCGGCCACGAAGGAAGCCAGCAGCAGCCAGGCCTCCAGCGGGAACCTGAAAGGCTCGGCGACCGGTTCCGGCAGTTCCTCGCCATCGACCAGCAGGATCAGCGCATCCACCGCCGACTCGATGCCGCCGGCGTAGTCGCCCTCGCGGAAGGCCGGCGCCATGCGCTCACGGATGATGCGCCCGGCCAGCACATCGGGAATCGCTCCTTCCAGGCCATAGCCGACCTCGATGCGCATCCGGCGGTCATCTTTCGCCACCACCAGCAGCACGCCGTCATCCACGCCCTTGCGGCCGAGTTTCCAGAGGTTGAACAGCTGGTTGGAGAAGGCCTCGATGCCCATCTCGCCGACGGTGGGCAACATCACCACGGCGATCTGCGCACCACGCCGATCCTCCAGGGCCTTGAGCTTGTCGATCAGACGCGATCTGGCGGCGGCGTCGAGCGTGCCGGTGACATCCACCACGCGCTCATTCAACGGCAGCGCGACGGCGCCGTCGGCAGGTTCGGCAGCCCAGGCGAACGGCGCACCCAGCAGGCAGAGCAACAGCCAGAGCGCGAAGCGCAGGCCGGCGAAGGAATCCCTGAGCATGAAACTTTCCTTGATTGGACAGGCCGCCCGGAACCTTCCGCACCGGGCGCGAGCCGACCATCCTACTGCATGGATGGCGCCAGCAGGTCACTCGTCGCGACGCAGGTCCGGCGGGATCGGCAGGTCCGGCATCGGTCCCGGGCGCTTGCCCTTGCCGGCGCGGAACTGCTTGAGCTGGTAGACGTAGGCCAGCACCTGGGCCACGGCGAGGTAGAGGCCGGCGGGGATCTCGTGGTCGAGTTCGGTGGAGTAGTAGACCGCCCGCGCCAGGGCCGGCGATTCGAGCACGGTGACCTTGTGCTCCTGGGCGATCTCGCGAATCTTCAGCGCCATGAAGTCGTTGCCCTTGGCCAGCAGCTTGGGCGCGCCGGTGGCGGCCGGGTCGTACTGCAGGGCCACGGCGAAGTGGGTCGGGTTGGTGATCACCACGTCGGCCTGGGGCACCGCCTGCATCATCCGCCGGTTGGCCATCTCGCGCTGCATCTGGCGGACCTTGGCCTTGACCTCCGGCTTGCCCTCGGAATCCTTGTACTCGTCCTTGACCTCCTGCTTGGTCATCATCAGCTTCTGGCGGTTGTCCCAGAGCTGGTACGGCACGTCGAAGGCCGCGATCAGCATCAGGCTGCAGGCCAGCCAGAAGGCGCTCCAGCCCACCACCCTGGCGCAGTGGATCAGCGCCTGTTCCATGGGCTCGTGGGCCATGGCGATCAGGTCGTCCTGGTCGGACTTGAGCACCAGGATCGCCACCGCCAGCACCACCGCGAACTTCACCAGCGCCTTGGACAGCTCCACCACCGAGCGCACGGAGAACATGCGCTTGAGCCCTTCCAGCGGATTCATCCGGCTGAACTTGGGTGCCAGCGCCTCGGCAGAGAACAGCCAGCCACCCAGCGACACCGGCCCGATCAGCGCGGCCGCCAGCAGCACCGCAAGGATCGGCCAGACACCGTCACCGGCAATCTTCGCCGCGGCCACCAGCAGGTTGAGCATGCTGTCGCTGTTCATCACCGTCGCGCGGTCCAGTTCGAAGCTGCCGCGCATCAGGCGCATCAGCGCGTCGGCCAGGTTGGCGCCGTACATCAGCAGCGCACCGGCGCCGGCCACGAGCACGGCCAGGGTATTCAGCTCCTTGGATCGCGGCAGCTGCCCTTTCTCGCGCGCCTCCCGGCGCCGTTTCTCTGTGGGTTCCTCCGTCTTGTCTTCGCTGCTGTCGTTCTCGGCCATCAGCGGGCCCTCACGAGTTCGCGAAGCAGTTGCAGCCCTTCGCTGGCGAGCGACTGGTACTGCGACAGGATATCGGCGCTGCCGATCCAGACGATGATGAAGCCCATGATCAGGGTCAGCGGGAAGCCGATCGAGAAGATGTTCAGCTGCGGCGCGGCGCGGGTCATGGCGCCGAACGCCAGGTTGACCACCAGCAGCGCGGTGACCGCCGGCAACGCGATGATCAGCCCCGCGCCTATCACCCAGCCGAGCTTGCCGGCCACGGTGATCAGGTGATTGCCCGACAGCCCCTCGCCCACCGGCAGGGTCACGAAGCTCTCGGCGAGCACCTCGAACACCACCAGGTGGCCATTCATGGAGAGGAACAGCAGGGTCACCAGCATGGTGAAGAACTGCCCGAGCACCGGCACGGAAATGCCGTTGGTGGGATCGATCATCGAGGCGAAGCCCAGGCCCATCTGCATGGAGATGATCTGCCCGGCGATGACGTAGGCGTGGAACATCAGCTGCAGGGCGAAGCCGAGCATGGCGCCGATGAGTATCTGCTCGCCGATCAGGAACATGGCCTTCATGCTCAGTGCATCGACCTGCGGCATCGGCGGCAGGCTGGGCACCAGCACCACGGCGATCGCCAGGGACAGATAGAGGCGCACGCGCGTGGGCACCAGCTGGGTGCCGAAGATCGGCATCACCATCAGCAGGCTGGCGATGCGGAACAGCGGGAACAGGAAGGACCCGATCCAGCTGCCGATCTGCGCGTTGCTGAGCTCGAGCATCAGCCGATCAGCGTGGGGATGCTGGTGATCAGGTTCTGGGTGTACTCCATCAGCTGCCGCAGCAGCCACGGCCCCAGAACGATGAGGGTGACCAGCACCACCAGCAGGCGCGGCAGGAAGCTCAGGGTCTGTTCGTTGATCTGCGTGGCCGCCTGGAACATCGCCACCACCAGGCCCACCAGCAGGCTGGGCACGACCAGGATGCCGACGATCATGGCGGTCAGCCAGAGCGCTTCGCGGAACAGGTCCAGCGCGACTTCGGGGGTCATGGTTGCTCCTCGTGTTCGGCAGCCCGTAGGAGCGAGCTTGCTCGCTAACCGCAATGGCGCCAGAGCTTCGCGAGCAAGCTCGCTCCTACAGAGACAGGAAGCATCGCTACACCGTCCCGAAACTGCCGGCGAGCGTGCCGATGATCAGCGCCCAGCCGTCCACCAGGACGAACAGCATGATCTTGAACGGCAATGAAATGATCAGCGGCGAGAGCATCATCATGCCCATCGCCATCAGCACGCTGGACACCACCAGGTCGATGATCAGGAACGGAATGAAGATCATGAAACCGATCTGGAACGCGGTTTTCAATTCGGAGGTGACGAACGCCGGCACCAGGATGGTCAGGGGCGTGGCGTCGGCGCTGGGGATATCGGTGCGCTTGGACAGGCGCACGAACAGTTCCAGGTCCGACTGCCGGGTCTGCGCCAGCATGAAGGCCTTGATCGGCCCTTCGGCGCGGCTGATCGCCTCCTGGGCGGGAATCTGCTCGTTCAGGTAGGGCTGCAGCGCGGTGCTGTTGATCTTGTCGAACACCGGCGCCATCACGAACATCGTCAGGAACAGCGCCAGGCCCACCAGGATCTGGTTCGACGGCGTGCTCTGCAGGCCCAGCGCCTGGCGCAGGATGGAGAAGACGATGATGATCCGGGTGAAGCTGGTCATCAGCATGACGAACGCCGGGATGAAGCTCAGCGCGGTCATGATCAGCAGGATCTGCAGGCTGACTGAGTACTCCTGCTGCCCCTGCGGGTTGGTGGTCACAGTGATCGCCGTCAGCTGCGTCGGATCGGCGGCGAAGGCCTGCGGCGCCATCAGCGCCAGCAGGGCCAGGAGCAGCGGCGCACAACGCTTGAGCGCGCCGAGCAGAACGGAAGTCGTCGGCGAACGGGTCACTGCGGGCGGCCCTTGTCCTTGTTCAGCAGTTCCAGCAGGCGCTGGGCGAATTCCGGTTGCGCCGCTTCCGATTCGGCGGCGTGTACCGGCTGGCGCATGACGTGCAGCGGGGTGATGCGCCCCGGCGTCAGGCCCAGCAGCACCTGCTCCTCGCCCACCTGCACCAGCACCAGCCGATCGCGTGGGCCGAGCGCCTGGCTGGAGATCAGGCGGATCGCCTGGTTGCTGCGCGGGCTGACCTGCTGCACGCGGCGCACCAGCCAGGCCAGCAGGAAGATCAGGCCGACCACCAGCACCAGGCCCAGCAGCAACTGCATGAGCTGCGCACCGGCGCTGCCAGTGATGATGCTCGGCGTGGAACTGGCATGCACGATGGCCGGGGTGGATGCCGGCGCCTTGGCCTCCTCGCCCAGGGCGAAGAGGGACAGCCCCAGCAGCGGCAGGGCAACGAGCTTCGCGAGCAGGCGGGCCATATCAGCGCAGCTTCTTGATGCGTTCGCTGGGGCTGATCACGTCGGTGAGGCGGATGCCGAACTTCTCGTTCACCACCACCACTTCGCCGTGGGCGATCAGCGTGCCGTTGACCAGCACGTCCAGCGGCTCGCCGGCCAGGCGATCAAGCTCGATCACCGAGCCCTGGTTGAGCTGCAGCAGGTTGCGGATGCTGATGTCGGTATGGCCGACCTCCATGGAGATGGTCACCGGAATGTCCAGGATCACATCCAGGTTCGGACCTTCGAGGCCGGCGATGGTCGGCGCCTTGGGCGCCATGCCGAATTCTTCCATCGGCGCGCGCGGTGCGGCCGGGACCACCGGCGTAGCGCCGCCCTGGGCCATCAGCGCGTCGATGTCGTCCTGGTTGGCATCACCCGACTCGGAGAGCGCCGCGGCCCACTCGTCGGCCAGCGCCTGTTCTTCGGGAGTTACGTTTTCTTCGTCTGACATGGTGGGTCCTCTGGGGATTCGCTCAGCGCGGGCGCACGAGCGGATCGAGAATCTGCAAGGCCAGGTTGCCCTTGTGCGAACCCAGCTTGACCTTGAAGGAAGGCACGCCGTTGGCGCGCATGATCATGTGCTCGGGCAGCTCCACCGGGATCACGTCGCCCGGCTGCATGTGCAGGATGTCCCGCAGCTTGAGCTGGCGGCGCACGACCGTGGCGCCCACCGGCACGTTGACGTCGAGGATGTCCTCGCGCAGGGCGTTGATCCAGCGCTCGTCCTGGTCGTCCACGTCGGACTGGAAGCCGGCGTCGAGCATCTCGCGGATCGGCTCGATCATCGCGTAAGGCAGGGTGATGTGCAGGTCGCCGCCGCCGCCGTCCAGCTCGATGTGGAAGGTGGAGACCACCACCACTTCGCTGGGGCTGACGATGTTGGCCATCGCCGGGTTCACCTCGGAGTTCACGTACTCGAAAGTGATCGGCATCACCGCGTGCCAGGCTTCGGCGAGGTCGACGAAGGCCTGCTCGATGACCATGCGCACCACCCGCAGCTCGGTGGGGGTGAACTCGCGGCCCTCGATCTTGGCGTGACGGCCGTCACCGCCGAAGAAGTTGTCCACCAGCTTGAACACCAGCTTGGCGTCGAGGATGAACAGCCCGGTGCCGCGCAGCGGCTTCATCTTCACCAGGTTGAGGCTGGTGGGCACGTACAGCGAGTGCACGTACTCGCCGAACTTCATCACCTGCACGCCGCCCACGGCGACATCCGCCGAACGGCGCAGCAGGTTGAACATGCTGATGCGGGTGTAGCGGGCGAAACGCTCGTTGATCATCTCCAGGGTCGGCATGCGGCCCCGGACGATGCGGTCCTGACTGGTCAGGTCGTAGGACTTGATCGCCCCCGGCTCGACGTCGGACTCGGTTTCCACCAGGCCGTCGTCGACGCCGTGCAACAGCGCGTCGATCTCGTCCTGGGAAAGTAGATCCTGCATGGCCATGGCGGATACCTACTGCAATACGAAATTGGTGAAAAGCACTTGCTCCACGGTCAACTGACCGGTGGCTTTCTTCGCCAGTTCCTGAAGGCTGCTGGTCGCCTGCTGGCGCAGCATCTCCTTGCCGACCGGCGTCACCAGGTTGTCGAAATTCTGGCTGGAGAACAGCATCACCAGCTGGTTGCGCACCAGCGGCATCTGCTCGCGCAGGGCGTCCATCTGCGCCTGGTCGCGGCCCATGAGGGCGACGGCCACTTGGAGATAGCGCTGGCGGCCGTTCTGATTGAAGTTGACCACGAAGGATGGCGCGAGGATTTCGTACACCGCCTGCTTCTTCGTCGGCTCGGCGTGTTCCGCGGCCTTGGCCTCGGCTTCGTCGGGCTTGGCGCTCTTGTGCAGGAAGAACCAGGTACCGCCCACCGAGGCACCCACCGCCAGCAGGAAGGCCAGGGCGATGAGGATGATGAGCTTCAGCTTGCCCTTGCCGGGCGCCTGGCCATCGGGGAGAGAAGGCGTCTGTTCTTTCTTGGCCATGCCAATATTCCGTCACATTTGCGGCGCGATGCGCTGATACCGGGGTAGCAGCAAGGGCTGTGCCAGATTGGAAATGTCCGACTGGCGCCGCCGCGGATATTACAGGCTAGACGGAGGATGTCACGGGGAGGAGTAAGAATTTTCCTCTGAGCCGGACAGGTCTGGAGTTGAGGCGGTTCGCGAGCAAGCTCGCTCCTACAGCCCGCCTGAGATGCCGAGCCAGCTTTTCGTAGGAGCGAGCTTGCTCGCGAACACAGGGAAAACTCGGCGCTCGGGCCTGGTCCTCTCCCCGGCCCTGGCTGCGCGCCCCGCTTCGAACGGAGAGAGCTATTCGTGCCGTGCCAAGTGATGTGCCATCCGGCGAAGGCCGATCTTGCAGCGCACTCCGAACGAGCCCCCTCTCCCTTCAGGGAGAGGGTTGGGGAGAGGGGGCTCTCAAACCTGCGCCCGCCCCCCACCCGATCACGCGTAGTAATCCACCAGTCCCCTGCCCTGCGCCGCCGTCTGCGGGCGGATTTCCGACATGCCACTGATCATCGGCTCGTCATCACCGCTGTCGGAGCCGGCCACGCGTCGCGAACCGCCACGCTCGTCGCCCTGCTGCTGTTGCTGCCAGCCACGGGCGGACTGATCGGAGACGTTGACGTCCAGCTGGCCCATGCCCTGCTGGCTGAACATCTCCCGCAGGCGGTGCTGCTGGCTGTCCAGCGCTTCGCGCACGCCGGCGTTGGCGCTGATGAAGTTCACCTGGGTCTGGTCGGCGCTCATGTGGATGCGCACCTCCAGGCGACCGAGGTCGGCCGGGTCCATCTGGATCTCGGCGGACTTGAGGTTCTGCGAGGACATCCACATCACCCGGTCCACCACCTGGTCGGTCCAGCCGTTCTGCTGCACCGACACCGGCTGTCCCGGCACCAGCGGGTTCACCGGCCGGTTGGTCATGGCCTGCGGCGTGTTCAGCGCCTGGGTCAGCGAGTCCAGGCGCGCGGCGAAGGAGTCGTTGCGCGGCGCTTCCGGCTTGGCTTCCACCTGCAGTTCCGGCAGTTGCTGGCTCAGGTCGCCGCCCGCCTGCAGAGCCGCTTCGGCCAGCTTGCCCTCTGCGCTTCTGGCGGTGGCATCCGGGTTCAGCGCGGCCAGGGCAGCGGAAAGGTCCGGCTTGGCCTTGCCGTCCACCGGCGCGTCAGCCTTGGCCTTCGCCGCCAGGTCACCGGCGACCTGCGTCTGCTGCGCCTGCTCCTGAGCACCGGCGATGGCACCCGGCAGGACGTTGAGCTTCTCCAGGTCGCCGTCGGTGCTGGCCGCGGTCTGCTGGCCGACGCCGCTGCTGATCACCAGCGGCGGCGCCTCGGTGGCCGGCAGTTGCCCGGTCATGCCCAGCATCAACAACGGGTCGAGGGTCGCCTCGGGCTTCTCATCGCCGTCGGCCACCTTGCCCGCGTCCGCCTTGCTGGCGCCGTCGGCCGGCAAGGCCTTGCCGTCTTCGGCAACCGCTGGCTTGTCGGCGGCAGCGGCGTCCTTGGCATCGCTGGCTGTGGAGTCCTTGTCGGCACTGTCCCTGGGCTTGTCGGCCCTGGCCTTGGTCGCCTTGTCGGGGCGCTCGCTGGCAGCCGGACGCTGCTCCTGGGCATAAACGTCGGCGAAGCTGGAACCCTTGTCATTGCTGGTGTTCGGCGAATTCTGCGCAGGCTTGGAGACCGCCGCCTTGGGCCTGGGGTCAGGCGTGGGCGTCAATAAAATATCCGGGGCGACAGCCATCGGAGTTCTCCGTTGATGTGAATATCCAACACGGAGATAGCAAGGCGCGGGCCAACTCGGAAAAGCTCAGGGGCGACCGGGCAAAAGCAGGGTGCGGACGATGGTGAATTCGTGCTCGACCTTGGCGATCAGGCCCTGCGCGCTGGCCAGGTCATTGTGCCGCGCCGCCTCTTCCAGGCGCTTGCACAGGCTGCTCAGCACCGCTGCGCCCATGTTGCCGCAACTGCCCTTGAAGCTGTGCGCGGCATGCCGCAGGGCCGGCGCGTCGGCGGCGGCGAAGGCCTCGCGGATGCTGCGCAGGCGCTCCTCGGAGTCGCTGAGGAAGGTCTCGACCAGCAGCGGATACTCGTCTTCCATGATCGACAGCAAATTGCTCAGCACGGCGCCATCGAGATGCGGCTCGGACATGGGGCACTCCCTGAAGGACGGCTCGCCACCCTTGGGGGGACAAGAAGGCTACCGATTATGCCTGAGCCGACCAGAAGAACTCCACGGACACCGCCTTGCCATCACCCGACCACTGGCAACGGTCGGCCAACTGCCGGACCAGCGTCAGGCCGCGCCCGCAAAGGCTGCCCGCGGCCTTCTGCGAAGCCAGCACCGCACCCACGTCGAACCCCTCGCCGCTGTCCTCGACCCGCACCAGCAGCCGCCCGCCGTCGCCATGGGGAGCGAGGTCGACATGGAAGCGCACGAAGCCGTCGCGCAGGGTCACCAGGCGTTCGCTGCGTTCCTGGTAATAGCGGGCGAAACCGGCGGCGTCGCACTTGAGCGTGGAATCCAGGCCCATCACGCCGTGTTCCAGCGCGTTGGAGTAGAGCTCGGCAAGCACGGTGTAGAGCGCGCCGCCGCGCGGGCGCAGGTCGTGCACCTCCATCAGCAGCTGCAGCAGGAACGGCAGCGGATTGAAGTTGCGCAGGGTCGGCGCACGGAACTCGAAGCTGGCGGACCAGTCCAGCGGGCTGCTCAGGCCGTTGTCGGAGAACGCCAGCGGCGGCCGCTGCAGCGAGTCCTCGGGGACCAGCGCGATCTCCAGCATGCTGACGTCGTCCTGAGCCTCGCCGCGAAAACGCGCCACCGCCGCCTGGATGCCGTCGAACAGGCGCGAGGCCGCGTGCCCCTCGCCGAATACCTGCAGCAGGCGCTCCTCACCGAAGGCGTCGCCGGTCGCGTTGCGCGCCTCCAGAACGCCGTCGGAGAAGAGGAACACGCGGTCGCCCTCCTCCATCGCGTAGACCTCGAAGTGGTCGCTGAAGGCGGCCGCATCGAGGATGCCCAGCGGCAGATGGCGCGACACCAGAGGTTGCAGCTCGCCGCCGCCGTGGCGGTGCAGATAGCCGTTGGGCAGGCCGCCGTTCCACACCTCCACCAGGCCGCGCTGGAAGCTCAGGTTGAGCATCGCCGCGCAGCAGAACACGCCCACCGGAAGGATGCGCTTGAGCTTGGCGTTCATCTCGCGAAGGATGTCCGCCATCGGGTAACCCTTGGCGGTCATGCCGTAGAACACCTCGGCCAGCGGCATGGCGCCGATGGCCGCCGGCAAGCCGTGGCCGGTGAAGTCGCCGAGCAGCACGTGCATGCCGCCCGAGGGCTTGAACGCGGCCAGCAGCAGGTCGCCGTTGAACAGTGCGAAGGGCGATTGCAGGTAGCGGATGTTCGCCGCATTCAGGCAGCCCGAATGCGCCACCTTGTCGAACACCGCCTTGGCCACCCGCTGCTCGTTGAGCAGGTGTTCGTTGTGCCGGGCGATCAGGTCGCGCTGCTCCAGCACCATCCGCTGCAGGTGATGCAGACGCCCCATGGCGCGAATCTTGGCTTCGAGGATGACGCGGTTGTAGGGCTTGGAGAGGAAGTCGTCGCCGCCCGCCTCCAGGCTCTGCACCAGCGCCTCGGGCTCGCTCAGCGAAGTGAGGAAGATGATCGGCACCAGCTCTTCGCCAGCCTGCCGGCGAATCCGCCGTGCCGCCTCGAAGCCGTCCATCACCGGCATCAGCGCATCCATCAGCACCAGCTGCGGGCGCTCCTGGGCGAACTGCGCCAGGGCTTCCAGACCGTTGGCGGCGGTGATCACGCGATGCCCCTGGCGGCTGACGATGGTCGACAGCAGCAGGCGATCGGCAGCGTTGTCGTCGGCGATCAGGACGGTGAGGAGTTCGGACATGGCCGTTGCCACTGCAGCGCGCGCCGCGTCAGCTGATCTTGAACAGCTGCTCGAAGTTGGAGATGGACAGCACCTTGCGCACGTCCGGGTTGCAGTGCGCCAGGCTGATCTGCGCACTTTCGCCGCCAGCGTGGTCGCGCAGCAGCAGGAGCATGCCCAGCGCCGAGCTGTCGAGGTAGGTGGCGCCCTTGAGGTCCACCACATAGCGCTTGGGGGTCGTCTCGACGCGCTCGTAGGCGTTGCGGAACTCCTGGTGTGCGCCGAAATCGAAACGCCCCTGGACCACGATGGTGAGCTCCTGCCCGTCAGCGGAGGGTACGGAAGTGATGGCCATGGGATTCTCCTTATCGATCGATGGTCGCGCACGAGCTTGAAGATGTAGCAGTTAGCGATGACAGGGGCAACCTCGGCGAACGATGGGAAACCGCCTCGCCAGACCGGTCGGGCGTGCGCCGCGAGGGTCGATTAATGGACCACCGGTCGACACAGGCACGACGAATGCCTTTACCCTTTTACCCGTGCGACGCAGAGCGAAGGCTCACCAGAGGCCTTGGAAGGGTCGCGCCAGGCAAAGACGGGGGGAGCATGTCCAAGTCCATACTCATCGCGGCCTGCGTATTCTGCGCGGCGTCGTACGCGAACGCCCAGGTGATGCAGCGCGACCTGGGCGATTTCGAACTGCGGTTCGCCAACTCGCCAACGCGCAGCATGGCCCAGGGGCTGGTGCAGCCGGGTCAGGCCAACAGCGCCCAGGGCGGCCTCGACATCACCCACGGCAGTGGCTGGTACGTCGGCAGCTGGACCTCGAACCTGGAGCAGGAAAAGCCGCTGGAGATCGACAGCTACGCCGGCTACAAGCATCCGCTGGGCGACGGCAAGCTGGGCTACGAACTGGGCACCCTGCGCTACAGCCGCCCGGAACAGCCGGACTATGACAGCCAGGCGCTCTATGGCGGCCTCTCGGTATTCGGCAGCCGTCTCGGCGCAGCCTACAGCGCCCAGGCCGGGCGCAGCACCGCCACGCTGTACACCGACCTCGGGGTACAACCGGAACTGGGCTTCGACGTGACCTTCAAGTACTCCGCGTACAGCCTCGCCTCACCGGTGAGCCTGGACAGCGGCGGCAGCGTCAGCGGGTTCGGCGACTGGTCGGTGAACTTCAGCCGCCCGTGGAAAGGCGTCGACCTGAACTTCTCCTACAGCGGCAGCAGCCTCACCGGCGGCGACTGCAGCGCCTACTCCGGGCACAACGCCTATTGTGATTCGGCGTTCATGCTCAAGGCCTCGCGGCCTTTCTTCTGATTTCAGATTTTGCGCGGAGGCCCCAGCCCGACGCGGCAGAAAGCAACCTGTAGGAGCGAGCTTGCTCGCGAACGTCTCGGCTGCGGATCTGCAGAGGTTCGCGAGCAAGCTCGCTCCTACACAAAGGCGCCGCCATGCTTCTGTGCGATAGGTGATGGGCAACACCACGCGCCCCTGAAATAGTCAATTTCATTCAAGATCGCTCCTGTGCCAGGGGCTACTCTGCCTATCACCCTCCGCTCCCGCAGGCCCACCCCAATGCTGCACCAAGTGATCTGCACCACGAACGCCCTGCCCGGCCTGCGCAGCGTCGAGATACTCACGCAGCGCAGCTTCCCGCGCCACGCCCACGACGAGTTCGGCATCGGCGTGATGCTCGAAGGCGGGCACCGTTCCTGGAGCGGACGCGGCCAGGTCGAAGCGGGGCCTTGCGACATCATCACCGTGAGCCCCAATGAACTGCACGACGGCATTCCCTTGCGCGGTGCGTCGCGTCGCTGGTGGATGCTCTACGTCGAGCCGACCCTGCTGGCGGAACTGGCCGGCGCGGAGATGGCCCGGCGCGAATTCACCCTCCCCGCCCTCGCCGACCCGCAACTCGCCCGGCGCATTGCCCGCCTGCTGCAGCTCCTGCCGGGCGCTGGTGTGGACGAAGCCAGCGAAGGGGTACTCGACCTGTTCGGCGAGCTGCTTGACCAGCGCCTCGATACGAGCGCGGCGCCCCTGCCGTCCCGCAGCGTGGCACGCATGCTCGAACGGATTCACGACGACCCGCGCAACGCTCCCGCACTGGCGGAACTGGCCGGCATCGCCGGGCTGACGCCCTACGCGGCGCTGCGTCGGTTCCGCCGCGAAACGGGCACCACGCCCCATGCCTACCTCCTGCAGTACCGCGTGCGACAGGCCCACAAGGCCATCGCCGAGGGCCGCACACTGGCCGACGCCGCCCTGCTCACCGGCTTCGCCGACCAGTCGCACATGACCCGCGCCTTCGCTCGCCAGCTGGGGCTGACACCGGGGCAATGGCGCTCGTCGCTCAGGCACCCGCCAGCGCCCTGATTGCGCTGGCCTCACGGCCCCACTTCTTCCACACAGGAAACCCACGGGAATGAACGCAGAATTCCTGCTGACGGCGTTCGTCGTCGTTTTGCTACCCGGCACCGGCGTGCTCTACACCCTGGCTGTCGGCCTCGGCCTGGGTTCCCGCGCAGCCAGCCTCGCGGCGCTGGGCTGCACGCTGGGCATGGTTCCGCAATTGCTGCTCGCCACTTTCGGCCTGTCGTTGATCGTGCAGGCCAGCGCGGCCAGCTTCCAGGTCATCCGGCTGCTGGGCACGGCCTATCTGCTGTTCATCGCCTGGCAGGTTTTCCGCGGCAGCGGCGCCCTGGCGCTGGATTCGGCCAGCAGCCCGCGCAGCACCCCGCAACTGGTGGGCACCGGGCTCTGGCTAAACCTGCTCAACCCCAAGCTCGGGCTGTTCTTCCTGGCCTTCCTGCCGCAGTTCGTGCCAGCCGGCAGCGAAGACGCGCGAGCGCTGTTCCTGATGCTGGGCCTGGTGTTCGCACTGATGACCTTCATCGTGTTCATCGGCTACGGGCTGCTGGCGTCCTGGGTGCGTGATCATGTGATCGGCCGTCCGGCGGTGATGACGCTGATCCGCTGGAGCTTCACCCTCGCCTTCGTCGTGCTGGCGCTACGGCTGGCCGTCGAGGCGCTGCAGCCCTGACTCGCTAGCCGAGCAGCCCCGCGCCCAGGTTGATCGCCAGCCCGAGAATCGCAGTGTTGAACAGGAAGCCGATCACCGAGTGCGCCAGCACCACCTTGCGCATCGAGCGTGAGGCGACTCCCACGTCGGAGGTCTGCACCGCCACGCTGAGGGTGAAGGAGAAGTAGAGGAAGTCCCAGTAGTCCGGGTTCTTCTCGCCCTCGGGGAAGCGCAGCACCGGCTCCGCCGCATCGGCCGAGTAGAACTGGCGGGCGTAGTGCATGGTGAAGATGGTGCCGATGAGGAACCAGGAGCCCAGCACCGTGCTGGCGGTGAAGGCGTAGCGGACGATCCTCTGGCTGTCGTCGGCGTGCCCGGCGGTGGCCAGCTCGACGATGATAGCGCCGAGGCTGGCCAGGGCGGCAACGGTGACCAGCACCAGCACGGCCTCGGCGTTCTCGTCCTCGATCTCGGCCAGCCGGCGCACATCCTCGGGCGCCGCGCGCAGAGCCAGCCAGCCGATCAGCAGCACATAGAGCCAGGCCATGCAGTTCCAGCCCAGCAGCACGCGGGGCATGGGCGCCAGCGGGTAGCTTGCCAGCGCCACCAGCGCGCCGACGATCACCGAAGCGACCAGCCGCGGGTGGGTGCGCAGCAGCGCGCGGTTCAGGCGCAACATGCGCTGCGGTCCAGTTCGGCGGCGGCCAGGTGCGCCACGGCCAGGTCGCTGTCGGCAGCCATGCCGTCATCAAGGAACCAGGCGGCGGAGAGACCGGCGAAGGCCAGGACCCATTCCAGCAAACGACGGCGATCGACGCCGGCATGCTCGACAATCACGTCCAGCTGGCGGAGAAAGCGCGTGCGCTCGCGGGAAGTCGGCAGGTCTGGGTTGCACAGCAGGTTGGCATAATCGAAAAGCCGTTCGCCCTGCAGGCGCTTGGGGTCGATGGCCAGCCAGCCGCGCGGGCCGAAGTCGAGGATATTGTCGTGGTGCACGTCGCCGTGCAGCACGCTGCGGTCCTGCTCGCTCGCAAGCAGCGCGTCAGCGGTTTCCAGGCAACGCGGGAACAGGCCGCCATAGCGCGGGGCAGCCGGGGCGAGGTCGCGGAACCACTGACGCAGACCGAGCAGCTCCGGCAGCGGCCGGTCGCGCGGCAGGTGCAGACGCTGCACCACGTCGCAGACGATGCGGCTGGCCTCGTCGTCCTCGCCATGCAGCGCCATGTGCATCAGCGAGCGCTTGCCTTCGGCACGTTCCAGCAGGATCGCATCGCCTTCGTGGGCGAACACCCGGGCCGCACCCTCGCCGTCCCACCAGCGCATGACTTGCGCACCGCCCTGCTCGTCCACGTCCAGCGCGACCTTGATCATCGCTGCGCGCCCCTGCCAGCGGACCGGCAGCAGATGGCTGGCATGGGTGATGATGGGCTCGCCTTCCGGGGTCAGTTCCCAGAGGCTCAGCAGGTGCTGGAAGTCGACAGGGCGCGGTGGTGGAAGCGGCATGGACGGGTTTCCGGTCAGGGTGCGAACCGGAGCCTATCACGGCCACCGGCTGTCAATCGGAGGAAGGTTTCAGGCGCTGGGCGAATTCGTCGAGCTGCTTCTGCTCGTACTTGTCGGCAGCCAGGCGCGCCTCCTCGCGGTAGCGCTCGACCAGCTTGCGCAGGCCCTCCAGGCGGGCGTACTTCTCCTGCCAGGCGACGCGAGCCTTGTCGACGATCCCCTGGTGCCAGTCCACCGCGCGGTTCTGCTGTTCCACCGCGCCTTCGAGCTGCGAAAGGAAGCGCTGGTAGTTGATCAGCCACTGGCCGCTGACGCCCTGCTGGCCGTTGCGGATCCACTGCTGCTGGTAGTCGTAGCGGTAGCGCTCCAGCTCGGCGAGCTTGCGCTGCGCCTGCTGCAATTGCCCCTGCACCTGGCCGAGCTGGCGCGCGGTTTCGCGCTCGGCCTTGAGCGCCATGTCCACCACCGGGGCGAGGCGTTCGGCGCGGCGGTTCATCGGCTCACTCCATACCGTAGGATGGGTGGAGCTTGCGATACCCATCGATCCAATGCACAGCAGTTCCCGGTGACGGCGTGCCCGAGACAGCATGGGTATCGCTGCGCTCCACCCATCCTACGCAAAGCATTTCCCGGACGCTTCATCAGCCGGCCTTGCCGCTGACGACCGCGTCCAGCAGCAGGCGGCTGTCGTCGAGGTTCTGGCTCTCGTCCAGCGCCTGGCGCAGGAACTGGCGCATGACCGGGAAGCGCTGGATGGCCAGGTCGGTCTCCGGATCGCCGCCGGCCACGTACGCGCCGACGCTGATCAGGTCGCGGCTCTGTTGATAACGCGACCACAGCTGCTTGAAGCGCTGGGCGTCGCGCAGGTGTTCGGGCGTGGTGACCTGGGGCATCACCCGGCTGATGGAGGCCTCGATGTCGATGGCCGGGTAATGGCCTTCCTCGGCCAGCCGGCGCGACAGCACGAAGTGGCCGTCAAGCACACCGCGCGCGGCGTCGGCAATCGGGTCCTGCTGGTCGTCGCCCTCGCTGAGCACGGTGTAGAAAGCGGTGATCGAGCCGCCGCCCTTCTCGCCATTGCCGGCGCGCTCGACCAGGCGCGGCAGCTTGGCGAACACCGAAGGCGGATAGCCCTTGGTCGCCGGCGGCTCGCCGATGGCCAGGGCGATCTCGCGCTGGGCCTGGGCGTAGCGGGTCAGCGAATCCATCAGCAGCAGGACGTTCTTGCCCTTGTCGCGGAAATATTCGGCGATACGGGTGCAGTACTGCGCGGCGCGCAGGCGCATCAGCGGCGCGTCGTCTGCCGGCGAGGCAACCACCACGGAACGCTTGAGGCCTTCCTCGCCGAGGATGTGCTCGATGAATTCCTTCACCTCGCGGCCCCGTTCGCCGATCAGCCCGACAACGATGATGTCGGCCTTGGTGAAGCGGGTCATCATGCCCAGCAGCACGGACTTACCGACGCCGGTACCGGCGAACAGGCCCAGGCGCTGGCCGCGGCCGACAGTGAGCAGGGAATTGATCGAGCGGATGCCGACGTCCATCGGCTCATGGATCGGGTCGCGCGCCAGCGGGTTGATGATCGGGCCATCCATCGGCACCCAGTCTTCGGCGCGCATGCCACCCTTGCCGTCCAGCGCACGGCCCACGCCGTCGAGCACCCGGCCGAGCATGGACATGCCCATCGGCAGCCGGCCGGAATCCGGCAGCGGCACCACGCGGGCGCCGGGGGCGATGCCGGCCAGGCTGCCCACCGGCATCAGGTAGATCTTGCTGCCGGCGAAGCCCATGACTTCGGCTTCCACCTGCACCGGGTGATAGCCGCCGTCGTTGATCACCTGGCAGCGGCTGCCCACGGCGGCCTGCAGGCCCTCGGCCTCCAGCGTCAGGCCGACCATGCGCAGCAGGCGGCCTTCCACCACCGGCTGCGCCGGCAGGCTCACGGCGTCGCTGTAGCCCTGCAGACGGCGAGCGAAGCTGACGCGGTCAAGGCGCATCGGTGTCGCCCTGGCTGGCGTCGAGGTTCACGTGCAGGTCAGGCTCCAGGGCGTGGGTCGCCTGGTCGCGCTGCTGCTCGAAGAGCTGCTTCACAGCCTGGGCCAGGCGCGTCTCGACAGTGGCGTCGATGCGCGAATGTTCGGTCTCGATACGGCAGCCGCCTGGCAGCAGGCCATCGTCCTCGATGATCTTCCAGCTTTCCTCATGGCGATCGCGCAGGGCCTTCACCAGTTCGAAGTCCTGCGGATTGACCTGGATGCGGATGTTGCTGGCACCCATCGGCAACAGCTTGAGCGCTTCGCGCAGCACCAGGCGGATCTGGCTGGAATCGGTGGCCAGTTCACGCTGTATCACCTGGCGCACCACGTGGGTCACCAGGTTCAGCATGCCCTGCTCGAGCATCTGGTCCTGCTCGGCGATGGGGTCGAGCAGGTGCGACATCAGGGTCTCGAGGTTCTGCAGGCGCGGTTGCAGCGCCGCGTCGGCTTCCTGGCGCGCCTTGAGCTGGCCGGCATGGAAGCCGTCCTTCTCGCCGGTGGAGAAGCCCTCGTTGTAGGCTTCCTGGCGGATCGCCTCGAGCTCCTCGAGCGTCAGCGGCTTGACCTCCTCCTCCGGCACTTCCTCGATCTGCGGCTGCTCCGCCACTTCCGGCTCGGGTTCCGGCTCGGGTTCCGGCGCCGGCCGCGCCGGGTCGAAGCTGGGCAGCGACCAGCGGTCGAAACCCGCCACATCGCGGGCGCGGATCAGCTCGCTGAGTTTGTCTTCATCCTTCGCCGGCGGGACCACGTCAGATCATCTCCTCGCCGCCCTTGCCACCCAGCACGATTTCGCCGGACTCGGCCATGCGCCGGGCGATGGTGAGGATTTCCTTCTGCGCGCCTTCCACTTCGCTGACGCGCACCGGGCCCTTGGCCTCCAGGTCGTCGCGCAGCAGCTCGGCGGCACGCTTGGACATGTTGCGGAAGATCTTCTCGCGGATCGCCTCGTCCGAGCCCTTCAGGGCCAGCACCAGCACGTCCGAGGACACCTCGCGCAGCAGCGCCTGGATGCCGCGGTCGTCGACGTCGGCCAGGTTGTCGAAGACGAACATGAGGTCTTCGATCTGGCCGGACAGGTCCTCGTCGACTTCGCGGATGGCGTCCATCAGCGCGCCTTCGACCGAGCTGTCGAGGTAGTTCATGATGTCCGCCGCGCGCTTCACGCCGCCCATGGTGGTGCGGGTGGAGTTGGCGTTGCCGGCGAACTGCTTCTCCAGGATCAGGTTCAGTTCCTTGAGCGCGGAGGGCTGCACGGTGTTGAGCGAGGACACGCGCAGGATGATGTCCAGACGCACCTTGTGGTCGAAGTGGCTGAGCACCTCGCCGGCCTGGTCCGGGTCGAGGTAGGCGACCACGATGGCCTGGATCTGCGGGTGCTCGTAGCGGATCACGTCGGCCACGGCGCGCGGCTCCATCCACTTCAGGCTGTCCAGGCCGCTGGTGTTGCCGCCCAGCAGGATGCGGTCGATGAGGTTGTTCGCCTTGTCCTCGCCCAGGGCCTGGGTGAGCATCTTGCGGATATAGCTGTCAGCGCCCACGCCCAGGCTGGTCTGGTCGCCGACGATCTCGACGAACTCGCCCATCACCTGCTCGACCTGCTCGCGGTGCACGTTGCGCATCTGCGCCATGGCCACGCCGACCTTCTGCACTTCCTTCGGGCCCATGTGGCGCAGCACCTGCGCGGCATCGGTCTCACCCAGGGAGAGCAGGAGGATGGCGGCCTTGTCGACCTTGTTCAGTTTGGCGCTCATGCGGGCTTCACTCATCGGAATTGATCCAGTCCTTCACTACCTGGGCAACACGCCCCGGGTCCTGGGCGACCAGTGTCTTGATCGCATTCAATTGTGCATCGTACCCCTCGGACGGGCTGGGCAGCAGGATGCTGGCCGGGCCGCCGAGGCTCACGCGGTCTTCGGACAGCTCGCCCTCCAGACCGCCCAACTCGCCCAGGCCGCCTTCGCCTGCTGCGCCGCCGGCCACCAGGGCCTTGCTCTTGTTGCCCGACAGGTTGTTCAGCACCGGGCGCAGCACGCCCAGCACCAGCACCAGGATGAAGACGATGCCCAGCACCTGCTTGACCACGTCCCAGAACCAGGGCTGCGAGTAGAACGGCGGCGTGGCAATTTCGTCACCCAGTTCCGGAGCGAACGGCGCGTTGATCACGCTGACGCTGTCGCCACGGCTGGCGTCATAGCCTACCGCGTCCTGCACCAGGCGGGTGAAGCGGCCCAGCTCGTCGGCGGTCCAGGGCTGGTGGCTGACTTCGCCGGTCTTCGGATCGGCGATCACGCGGTCATCCAGCACCACCGCGACGGAAAGCCGGCGCAGGCGACCCTGCTGCTGCTTGGTGTAGCTCACCGAGCGATCCAGCTCGTAGTTGCGGGTGTTCTGCGCGCGCTTGTCGGTCGGGTACGGGGCCAGCTCCGGCTTGCCGGTCTTCGGATCGATGATCGGCTGGCCGTTGGCGTCCTTCAGCGGCTGGCCCGGCGCGACGAAGTCGGACGGGGCGCTACCGCCGGTGGTCTGCGGCGCGCTGGCCGGCGC
>NZ_JBGLYK010000097.1:0-19652 GCF_047304025.1 Pseudomonas sp. Pseusp97
GGTCACCACCCCCGAGCCTTCCGCCACCCAACCCGCCCAGATCCTCCAGCAGCGCATCCGCATCAAGCGCATCGAGCTGGCCGGCGGCAAGCACTACCCCGTCGAAACCTGGAAACCGCTGCTGGAGCCGCTGACCCGGCGCACCATCCAGGTCAGCGAACTGGTGGCGGCGGCCAAGGCCATCACCCAGCGCTACCAGGACGACGGCTACTTCATCTCCTTCGCCTACGTGCCCAACCAGGATTTTCGCAGCGGCGTCGCGCGCATCGTGCTGGTCGAGGGCCACATCAGCCAGGTCCGCTCCGCCGGTGACCTGGGCGTGCACCAGATGCGCGTGGACCGCTGGATCGAGAAGCTGAAGGCGGAAAAGCCCCTGACCCGCGAAAGTTTCGAGCGCTTCAGCGTGCTGATGAGCCGGGTGCCCGGCATGCAGATGGCCATGGCGCTCAACCCGCCCACCACCAGCGACGGCGGCGCCGTGCTGGAACTGGCCGGCAAGCAGAAGCGCTTCGACACCGGGATGAACCTCGACTCGCGCCGCGGCGAGCAGCGCGGGCTGTTCAACGCCGAAGTGATGTCGATGCTCGGCTGGGGCGAGCAACTGCAGTTCAGCTACCTCTACCCGCCGGGCGACGACCACGAGTACTACCGCGCGTGGAACTACAGCCAGTTGCTGGGCGACAACGGCGTGCAACTGCTGGCTGGCTACAGCAAGTACAACTCGCGCCCCGGCGAGAACCTGCGCCTGGCCAGCGGCCTGGAGTTCGAACGCAAACGGCAGAACGAGCGGGTCAGCGCCGGCCTGGGCATCCCGCTGGTGCTGCGTCGCGACCTGACCTGGGACCTCAACCTGCGCGGCTACACGGTCAACGACACCAGCACCTACGACCTGGTCTACCCGGCCATTCCCTATCGCATCGAGCAGAAGAGCAAGCTGCGCGTCGCGGGGATCGAAACCGTCGTCCAGCAGTTCGCCGAGAAGCGCGTACGCGCCGGCAGCGTCGCGGTTTACCAGGGACTCAACGGCATGGGCGCGGAAGCGCCGGAACCGATCAAGAAGAACTTCACCCGCCTGCTCGGCTACGGCGCGCAGCAGGACCAGTTCGGCTCCAACTGGCAGGGTGTGCTGACGGCGGCCTTCCAGTGGAGCGACGACGTGCTGCCCGACTCCGAACAGGTCACCTACGGCGGCGGCAACTTCGGTCGTGGCTATCCGGACGACCAGGCCAGCGGCGACAAGGGCTGGGGCGCCTCCTACGAGGTGAACTATTCCTTCCTGCGGCAGAGCGTGGTGCTCAACCAGATCCAGCCCTACTTCGTCGTCGACACCGCGCGCACCCGCTACAACCAGGACGGCCTGAGCGAAGGCAAGCTCGGCTCGGCGGCGCTGGGTGTGCGCCTGTCCAACCGCAAGCACTACCTGGTGTCGATGGAAGTCGCCAAGCCCTTTGGCGATCGCGCACTGGACAACAACGAACGCAGCCCGCGTCTGAACTTCGCCTTCAGCTACCAGATTCCCTGAGGGACTCTTCGACAGCGAGTCACTGCGCCGGCCGCAGTGACTCGATGTAGGAGCGCAATGAATAGCCCAGCCTGGGTTCGAGCTGGCCGACGCGTTTCTTCAGGCCGCGCAGGTTCAGCTCCTGGTCCAGCTCCGCGGGCACGAAGACGATCACATTGCCCTCGGGCACCGGGCACTCCCAGTAATGCCGATGGAAGCGTCCGCGCAGCAGCGCGGCGCCCAGCGGGCGGCCATCGTCGGTGCTCCACTGGTTGATCACCAGCCAGCCGCCCGGCCGCAGGCGCTCGCGGCAGGTACCGAGGAAATCCCAGGCGATGTGCGCCGGTGCGGGGCCGGTGTCGGTGTAGAGATCGAGGAAGATCAGGTCCGCCGGCTCGCACGCGGCCAGTTCCTGCACCGCGTCGCCGATGCGCAGGTTCAGGCGCTCGTCTTCCGTCAGCCCCAGGTGCTCGCGGGCCAGGCGCGGGATCGACGGCCGCAGCTCGATGGCTTCCACCTCTTCCAGCGGCAGGTACTTCAGGCACGCCTGGGTCAGGCTGCCCGCGCCGAAGCCGAGGAACAGCGCGCGGCGCGGACGCGGATGGCACAGCGCACCGACCAGCATGGCGCGCGAGTAGTCGTACTCCAGCCAGCTCGGATCGCCCATCAGCACGCAGCTCTGCTCGACCTCGTCGCCGAACTCCAGGTAGCGGAAGGCGCCGCTCTCCACGACACGGATCACGCCGAATTCATCGCGCTCCTCGACGATGAGCAGTTCCTCGCTCAGCAGCTCTTCGCTCATGACCGGGTCCGGGCCAAAGCAGCCGTGACAATGCGGTCCGCCAGCAGCGGCGAACGGCACGGATTGCCATTGAAATACAGGGGCTCGCGCACGCAATAATCCTTCGAATCAAGACGGCCAGCACGACCGCCAGGTCAGCAAGGCCGCAAGAATAACAGCCCAAGAGGCACAACCGAGCATGCGCCAGCGCAACGCCCTCCGCGATCCAGCCCCACGACACACTCTCCCGCCGGGACTTCGAACCTGGTGCGCAGCCGCGCGCTGCGCCGCCGACTGATCGCCCCTACCCTGTTCCCCTGGACAAGGATGTCCCCCCTTTTCGTCGCCCGCGCGGGGCAAAAGCCGAGCTGATACCATGGGCGGATACCGTCCACAGCCGCGAAGACCCCGCCGATGAGCCTGCCCTGGAGCCCCGATAGCTGGAGAAGCAAACCCATCCAGCAACAGCCCGCCTACCCCGACGCCAACCGTGTGAGCGAAGTCGAGCGAACCCTCGCCAGCTTCCCGCCGCTGGTGTTCGCCGGCGAGGCGCGCGAGCTGCGCCGGCAATTCGCCGAGGTCACCGCCGGCCGAGCGTTCCTGCTGCAGGGCGGCGATTGTGCCGAGAGCTTCGCCGAGTTCTCCGCGGCGAAGATCCGCGACACCTTCAAGGTGCTGCTGCAGATGGCCGTGGTGATGACCTTCGCCGCCGGCTGCCCGGTGGTGAAAGTCGGCCGGATGGCCGGGCAGTTCGCCAAACCGCGTTCTTCCGGCGATGAAACCATCGGCGGCGTGACCCTGCCGGCCTACCGCGGCGACATCGTCAACGGCATCGGCTTCGACGAGAAGAGCCGCGTGCCGGACCCGGAGCGCCTGCTGCAGGCCTACCACCAGTCCACCGCCTCGCTGAACCTGCTGCGCGCCTTCGCCGGCGGCGGCTTCGCCGACCTGCACCAGGTGCACCAGTGGAACCTGGACTTCATCGCCAACTCGGCGCTGTCCGAGCGCTACCAGCAACTGGCCGACCGCATCGACGAGACCCTCGCCTTCATGCGCGCCTGCGGCCTGGACACTGCACCGCAGCTGCGCGAAACCAGCTTCTTCACCGCCCATGAGGCGCTGCTGCTGAACTACGAGGAAGCCTTCATCCGCCGCGACAGCCTCACCGGCGGCTGGTACGACTGCTCGGCGCACATGCTGTGGATCGGCGACCGCACCCGCCAGCTCGATGGCGCCCACGTGGAAATGCTGCGCGGTGTCGGCAACCCCATCGGCGTGAAGGTCGGGCCGAGCATGGACAGCGACGAGCTGATCCGCCTGATCGACATCCTCAACCCGGACAACGACCCCGGCCGCCTCAACCTCATCGTGCGCATGGGCGCGGACAAGGTCGGCGACGGCCTGCCGCGCCTGATCCGCACCGTGCAGCGCGAAGGCAAGCAGGTGCTGTGGAGTTCCGACCCCATGCACGGCAACACCATCAAGGCCTCCAGCGGCTACAAGACCCGCGACTTCGCGCGCATCCTCGCCGAGGTCCGGCAGTTCTTCGAGGTGCACCAGGCCGAGGGCAGCTACGCCGGCGGCATCCACATCGAGATGACCGGGCAGAACGTCACCGAGTGCATCGGCGGTGCGCGCCCCATCACCGAGGATGGCCTGAGCGATCGCTACCACACCCACTGCGACCCGCGCCTGAACGCCGACCAGTCGCTGGAACTGGCCTTCCTCATCGCGGAAACGCTGAAGCAGGTTCGCCGCTGAATCCGACGGGGGTCTCAGAGCAATCCTAAAACCCCCTTGCGCAATTGACGGTCCCGGGGCGCCTACCTAGAGTGTCGCCCCGCGCGGCAGCCGCCGCGTCATGGAACCCGTCAACCAAGGAAGATTTCGATGCAACTGCACCGCTCCCTGCTCGCCCTCGTCATCGGCGCCGCCGCAGCGCTTTCCGGCTGCCAGAACATGAACACCGACAGCCTCATGCAGTCGGGCATGATGGCCATGAAAGCCGCCACGCTCAGCGACGCCGAGATCAAGCAGGTCGCCGACGAAGCCTGCGCCAAGCAGGATGCCCAGGCGCAGATCGCCCCGGCCAACAGCCCCTACACCCAGCGCCTGGACAAGATCGCCGCCGCCCTGGGCAACCCGCTCAACGGCACCCCGGTCAACTACAAGGTCTACCTCACCGACGACGTCAACGCCTTCGCCATGGCCAACGGCTGCGTGCGCGTGTACTCCGGCCTGATGGACCTGATGAACGACAACGAAGTGGAAGGCGTGCTCGGCCACGAGATCGGCCACGTCGCCCTGGGCCACATCAAGAAGGCCACCCAGACCGCCTATGGCGCCGCTGCCGCCCGCAACGCCGCCGCGGCTTCGGGTAACGCCACCGTGGCAGCCCTGTCGCAGTCGCAGCTGGGCGAGATCGGCGAAGCGCTGGTCAACGCACAGTTCTCCCAGTCCCAGGAGTCGGCGGCGGACGACTACTCCTTCGACCTGCTGAAGAAGCGCGGCATCAAGCTCGACGGCCTGGCCACCGCCTTCGACAAGCTGGCCAAGCTCAGCGGCGGCAAGGAAAGCAGCATGTTCGACTCGCACCCCGGCTCGCAGCAGCGCGCGGACCACATCCGCCAGCGCATCGCCAGCGGCAAGTGAACCCAGGCGGGCCTCTTCGGAGGCCCGTTTGTTTTCAGGCCTGCGCCAGCAGTCCTTGCAGACGTTCACCGGACGGCCGCCGGCAGTTCACCGCCACCCGCTCCAGCCCGAGCCAGTTCGCCATCTCGCCCAGTTGCTGCGCCAATGCGGCATGCCCCGCTTCGCCGAGCCCCTTTTCCTCTTCGTGGACGGCATGCACCACCAGCTTTCCGGAAGCCCGGTCGGAACGCAGATCGACCCGCGCGGCCAGGCGCTCGTCGAACAGGAACGGCAGCACGTAGTAGCCGTAAATGCGCTTGTGCTGCGGCGTGTAGATCTCCAGGCGATAGCGGAAGTCGAACAGCCGCTCGGTGCGGGCGCGCTCCCAGACCAGCGAGTCGAAGGGCGAAAGCAAGGCACTGGCGTGCACCTTGCGCGGGATCACCGGGTCCGCCAGGCAGTAGGCCGGCGCCTGCCAGCCCTGAACCTGCACCGGCAACAGCTCGCCCGCCTCCACCAGTTCGGCCAGCCGCGCCTTGCTGTCGGCAGGCTCCAGGCGGAAATAGTCACGCAGGTCCTTCTCGGTGGCCACGCCCAGCGCCTGCGCCGAATGCAGCAGCAACTGGCGCTGCGCCTCGTCTTCCTCCAGCTCCGGCTGTTGCAGCAGGTCGGCGGGCAGGACACGCTCGGGCAGGTCATACAAGCGCTCGAAGCCACGCCGCCCGGCGACCGTCACTTCGCCCGCGGCGAACAGCCACTCCAGCGCATGCTTCTCATCGCTCCAATCCCACCAGGGGCCGGCGCGCTCCTGGCGGGTGGTCAGGCTGCCAGCGCCGAGGGCGCCCTGCTCGCGCACGGCATCGAGCACCCGCTGGATCACGGCTTGCTGCTCCCGCCCGAAGCGCGCCAGCTGCTGGTAGATGCCACGCCCCTCGGCCGCACGGCGCATCCGCCAACGCATCAGCGGGTAGAGCTGCAGTGGCAGCAACGAAGCTTCATGCCCCCAATATTCGAAGAGCCGGCGGTGCCGCCCACCGCTCCAGGCAGCCTCTTCCAGCAAGGTCGGCGAGTAGTTGCCCAGGCGCGAAAACAGCGGCAGGTAGTGCGAGCGTACCAGCGCGTTCACCGAGTCGATCTGCAGTACGCCCAGTCGTTCCAGCACACTGCGCACATGGCGACGCTGCACCTCGCCGCCCGGTTTGCGCAGCGTGAAGCCCTGGGCGGCCAGGGCGAGGCGGCGGGCCTGCTTGAGGGACAAGGATTCGACAGTCGGCATCGTGGACTCCGCGGCTGGGCAAGCCCTAGAGCCTAACGCCAATTGCTGCCTGGCTGCATCAGGCGGGTTCGCCGAGCCGCTGGGGCGCCGGGAAGGGTCGCGCAAAGGTGAAGACCTCCGCCGAAGGGCCTTCCAGCCGCAGACGCTCCAGGCGCTCGCGGGCCATCGTCACGTCCGGCAGCCGGCCTTCGGGCAGCCACCAGAGAGCGAGGCTCGGCGAAGGCAGACGCTCCATCCAGTCACGCTTGCTGCGCAATACCTGCAGATGCTCGCCGCCGTAGACGTAGTCCTTGAGCGCCTCGACCGAGGCCCACAGCGACAGGTTGACGATGATCAGCGGGTCGTCGAAGACACGAATGGCGGTGGCATCGCCCTCCTCCGTCTGCAGGCGCCAGACGAAGCCGGGGCTGCGCTCGGCAAGGGCGTTGATGTGATCGAGCTGGTCGACGAAGCCCTTCATCAGGGGGTGATCCAGCGGTGCGCGGGCCTTGGCGATGTTGACCTGGGCGAGGTGGTAGCGAGGGGACATGGGCTTCCTTGTCATGACGCTGATCAGGCTTGAAAAGACGGGCGGCACGGTGGGAATCCGTGCCGCCCGGCGGGCTCAACGGCGGACCTGGTCCGCCCAGAAGGGGCGCTCGACTTCCTGCTGGATGTCGGCGCGGGTCAGGCCGATATCCTTGAGCGCCTCATCGCTCATGGTCGCCAGCTCACGACGCTGGCGGGCCAGTTCGTGCCAGTGCAGGACACGTTGCACGGCGCGTTTCCACAGCGGTGCGGCCGCGGCTTTGTGACCAGAGGATTTGTGGACATGGTAGGACGCTGCTACGAAACCAAGTTGACCTTTCATCATGCTTCCCTCCCAGTGGGGTTGGATGCAGTTTCCCGCTCGCGCTAAGATCAATCCAACGAATCATTCTTATGCGACCCATCTCGGAGATTGATGAATGAGCAGCTTCCCCAGCATCGACAGCGAATTGCTGCGCACCTTCGTCGCCATCGCCGACCACGGCGGCTTCACCCGCGCGGCCGAGATGGTCAACCGCACGCAGTCGGCCGTGAGCATGCAGATGAAAAGGCTGGAAGAGGATGTGCTGGAACGCAGCCTGTTCGAGCGCGACGGCCGCCAGGTGCGCCTGACGCCGGAGGGGCAGATCCTGCTGGGCTACGCGCGGCGAATCCTGCGATTGCAGGGCGAGGTGTTCAACACCTTCCGCCAGCCGCACATGGTCGGCTCGGTGAAGATCGGTACGCCGGACGACTACGTGATGCGCTTCCTGCCCAGCATCCTCTCGCGCTTCGCCGAGGCCTACCCACTGGTGCAGGTCGAGGTGCACTGCGAGTCGTCCGCACAGTTGCTGCTGCGCAACGACCTCGACCTGTCCATCGTCACCCGCGAGCCGGGCACCGAGATCGGCCAGTTGCTGCGCCAGGAATCCTTCGTCTGGATGGCCGCCGAAAGCTTCTGTCCGCAGGAGCAGCGCCCGCTGCCGCTGGCGATGTTCAACACCGCCTGCTTCTGCCGCGCCTGGGCCTGCAATGCCCTGGAGGCAATGGAAGTGGATTACCGCATCGCCTACAGCAGCCCGAGCCTGTCGGCCCTGTTTGCCGTGGCCAGCGCCGGCCTGGCCGTCACCGCCCAACTGCAGAGCCTGCTCACCGGCAACCTGCGCATCATCGGCGAAGACGAAGGCCTGCCGATCCTGCCCAACGCCAGCATCGTGCTGCTGCGCGGACAGAAGATGACCCCGGTGACCGACAAGCTGGCCGAGTACATCGTCGAAGGCTTCCGCTCGTAACGCGACTCAGCGAACCGCCAGCAATATCGCGCAGACGATCAGGAAGACGCTGAAGGCCATGCGCAGCTGACGCTCCGGCAACGCATGGGCCAGGCGCACGCCCCAGGAAATGCTCAGCAGCCCGCCCAGCGCCAAAGCAGTGCCCATGCGCCAGTCCACGTGACCGTGCGCCGCGTACGTCGCCAGCGCTACCCCCGTGCTGGGCGCCGCCAGGGCCAGGGCGAGGCCCTGGGCGATCACCTGGGTCAGGCCGAACACCGAGGTCAGTACGGGAGTGGCCAGCACACCACCGCCCACACCGAACAACCCACCCAGCGAACCGGCCCCCAGCCCCAGCACGCCCATCCACGGCAGGCCGTAGCGCGGCGTGTTGCTACCCGGGGGTACGCGCTGGAACAGGCGCACCAGCAGATAGATGGCCAACAGCACGAGAAAGACCACGAAGGCGGTGCGCATGCTGCCGGCATCCAGGTTCACCGCGATGCTGGAAGCGAAGAACGCGCACACCAGACCGGTCAGCGCCAGCACGCCGGCCTGGGCAAAATCGATGCGGTTACGCTGGTGGTAACGCCAGATAGCCAGCAGCACGTTCGGTACCACCATCACCAGCGCGGTGCCCTGCGCCAGTTGCTGATCCAGCCCGAAAAGTACCCCCAGCGCCGGAATCGCCAGCAGCCCGCCCCCAATGCCGAAAAGCCCGCCCAGGCTGCCCAGCACGACGCCGAGCAGAAAGTCCAGGATCAGATCCCACATCACGCACCTCCACAACGATGCGCCCATGCTAGAAAAAGCCGGCTGGATGGGAAACGCAAAGCGCAGCACAATGGTTTTGCCATTCATGCATAACCGGTAAGCTCATGAATCCTTCCAGCCTCGAAGACCAGCTCGACCTCTACCTGGACGTGCTCGACAACGGCAGCTTCTCCGCCGCCGCCCGGCTGCGCCAGCTCACGCCTTCCGCCGTGGCGCGACGCATGGACTCCCTGGAGGAAGGATTGGGCTCGACCCTGCTGGTGCGCAGCACCCACCAGGTGCGCGCCACGCCGGCCGGCCTGGCGTTCGCCGAGCGTGCGCGCAGGATCGTCATCGAGCTGCGCCAGGCACGAGCGGAAGCGGTTTCCCTGAGCACCGCGCCGGAAGGACTGATCCGCATCGATGCTCCCGTGCCCTTCGGTCGCCGCCACCTGGCACCGGCGCTGGCGGATTTCCTCACCGCCAACCCCGGCCTGGATGTGCAGCTGCGGCTGATCGACAGCTTCACCGACACCCGCGGGGAGAACCTCGGCCAGGTCGACCTGGTCCTGCGCATCGGCACCCTGCCCGACAGCCGCCTGGTCGCCACGCGCCTGGCGCCCATGCGGCGGATCGTCTGCGCGAGCCCCGCTTATCTGCAACAGCACGGCAAACCCGCCTCACCGCTGGAGCTACCGGAGCACATCGGCCTCGACTGGGAAGGCCTGGCGCCGCCGCTGGCCTGGCGCTTCCTTATCGAGGGCAAGTTGCAGCACCTGCGCCCGCGCCGGCTGCGGATGACCGCCAACAATGCGGAGACGCTGGTGGAAGGCGCGCTGCAGGGCATCGGGCTGGCGCACCTGCCGACCTGGCTCTGCAGCGAGTATCTGGTCAGCGGCCAACTGCTGCCGCTGTTCTGCGAGAACGGCCTGCCCGAGCCGGAACCCGGCGTCATCCATGCGCTGCGCCTGGAGCGCGGCACCCACCCGCGCAGCGAACGCCTGCTGGCCTTCCTCATGGAACGCTTCGGCTTCCCGCCGCCCTGGGACGCAGCCCTTGCGGAAGCGCTGTTCAAGAATTAACCATCGCGCTAAATTAATGCGCAATCACCTCTTCGCTTCGAGCCTCCAGCCAGGAGCACGCCATGACCAAGTCAGACCCGACCTGTGAAGCCCTCAAGCTGGATAACCAGCTGTGCTTCGCCCTCTATTCCACTTCCCTGCAGATGACCAAGGTCTACAAGCCCCTGCTTCAGGAACTGGGCCTCACCTATCCGCAATACATCGCCATGCTGGTGCTGTGGGAAGAGGACGGCATCACTGTGGGCGAAATCAGCTCGCGCATGCTTACCGACCCTGGCTCCCTCACGCCCCTGCTCAAGCGCCTGGAAGCCGAGGGGCTGATCACCCGCACCCGCAGCCAGGCTGACGAACGCGTGGTGCAGCTTCGCCTGACCGAAAAGGGCCGCGACCTGCGCCGGCAGGCGGAGAGCATTCCCGCCTGCATCCTGGCCAGCAGCGGGCTGACCTTGGACAGTCTGAAGCGCCTTCAGGAGGAGCTCGTCGACCTGCGCGGGCATCTGCAAGCCCCGTAATCTGGGGCTTATGCCAAAGACTCAGGATCCTTAGTCGGAAATCTTCCAATAATTATCTTGCGCACTAAATTAAATCGAACTAAATTTCACCTCGCGAACTGCTTAGCGCACAAGATATTAAGCAGCCAGACATTCTTCCAGACACCCAGACAGCGAATCGGAGACCATCATGCAAACCATCAAAGCCCTCTACACCGCCACCGCTACCGCCACCGGAGGCCGTGACGGCCGCGCCGTTTCCTCGGACGGCATCCTCGACGTGAAACTCTCCACCCCGCGTGAACTGGGCGGTGCGGGCGGCGAAGCGACCAACCCGGAACAGCTGTTCGCCGCCGGTTACTCGGCCTGCTTCATCGGCGCCATCAAGTTCGTCGCCAGCCAGAGCAAGAAGCAGATCCCGGCGGACGCCTCGATCACCGGCAAGGTCGGCATCGGCCAGATCCCCGGCGGTTTCGGCCTGGAAGTGGAGCTGAACATCAACCTGCCGGGCCTGGACAAGGCCGAGGCCGAAGAGCTGGTGGCCAAGGCCCACCAGGTCTGCCCCTACTCCAACGCCACCCGCGGCAACATCGATGTGCGACTGAACGTCAGCGTCTGATCAGGCAGAAGGCAGAAACGAAAAAGCCCGGCATGAGCCGGGCTTTTTTCTGTCTCGATCAGGCTCAGGCCTTGACGCGGGACTTGTACTCGCCGGTACGGGTATCGATCTCGATCGAGTCGCCGATTTCGCAGAAGGCGGAAACCTGGACTTCAGCACCGTTCTTCAGGCGAGCGGTCTTCATCACTTTACCGGAGGTGTCGCCACGGACAGCCGGCTCGGTGTAGACGATTTCGCGAACGATGGTGGTCGGCAGTTCAACGGAGATGACTTTCTCGTTGTAGAAGACGGCTTCGCAGACGTCGGTCATGCCGTCTTCGATGAAGGTCAGCACGCCTTCCAGATCGTCTTTCTCGATCTCGTACTGGTTGAACTCGGTGTCCATGAAGACATACAGCGGGTCCGCGAAGTAGGAGTAAGTCACTTCCTTGCGATCGAGGATGATCGGCTCCAGCTTGTCGTCGGCCTTGAACACGGTCTCGGTGCCGGCACCGGTCAGCAGGTTCTTCAGCTTCATCTTGACGACCGCGGAGTTACGGCCGGACTTGTTGAACTCGGCCTTCTGGATGACCCAGGGGGCGCCATTGATGTTGGCAACCTGGCCAGCGCGGAACTCTTGTGCGGTTTTCATACGATTATCCGATTGGATTGGAGACAAAAATCAGGGGCCATATCATAGCCAATTTGTATAAAAACGCACCAGCCCCGCGGCAAGATCGGTTTGTTCTTCCAGGCGCCGCTGCCAATCGCCACTCCATGCGGCCCACTCCGGGAGCCGGCCTGCCAGCCGTTGCCAGGCCTCGCCGGCATTGCCCTGGCCGTTCCAGGCCATCCAGAACGATCGCAGATCTGCCCGCAGGCTCTCCCCCATTCCCTCCCCGAACAGGTCCAGGAAAGCGTCCAGCTTCTCCAGATGGACATCTTCATCCTGCTGATAGATATGCCAGACGAAAGGCCGACCCGCCCACTGCGCCCGCACGAAGGAATCCTCGCCGCGTACCGCGTTGACGTCGCAACTCCACAGCAGCGGGTCGTAGTCTTCCTGGCGCACGAATGGCAGCACCTGAATGCGCAGGGAGTCCCGCCGGTACTGGTCGCCGACTGCCAGGCTTGCCCCGGCCCAGCTCACGACATCAGCAAGCACCCTGCTCTCCGGCACCAGCAACAAGGTGCTGGCGGGGCTGGCGGCCAGTGCGTCCAGCCACCCGTCCAACGCGGCATTCTCGTAGGCGAACAGGGAGATGCGTCGCTCCCGTGGAAGCGGGTGCACGCCAAGCCCCTGCAGGAACCGCAGGCTCGCCGATGGATCGGCCTGGAAGGCATCGCGCCGGGCGATCAGGTCGCCCTCGCGCAGCAATCCGCCAGTCTCGGCGGTGAAGCCGGGGAAGTAGAAGTACTTCTGCAACCCATTGGCCTGCAGCGACGGCAAAGCATGGCACGACTCCACCCAGGATTCGGCACTGAGGTATTCCAGATTCAGCCACAGCGACGGTCGCTGGCGGCGGATCATCGCTTCTATATAGACAGCCGGCATCTCGCAGGCGAAGGCTTCGATCACTACATCCGCCGCCGGGGTGTCCTGCCAGGGCCTGGCCCACAGGCGCACTTCCACACCTGATTGCTGCTGTGACACGGCCCCGCCATCGGCTGCCGGGCAGATGCGCACGAAAGCCGCCAGGTCGTCGACCCACAGCCGGACCTGCTGACGATGTTCACCGGCCAGTTGGCGGGCCAGCCGCCAGGTGACGCCGATATCGCCATAGTTGTCGACTACGCTGCAGAAGATGTCCCAGCTGGCCATGCGCTTTCCTACGTACCCGAGCGTGTATCAGAAGCCGCCAGTGTACCCGCGATCCGGGGCATGCTCCTTAAGCCGATGAATCCCTTGGAAAAAATTTTCAAAAAAGATTTGCCAAGGAGGAAACCTTTGAGTAAAGTGCGCGCCTCGACAGACACAGCGCTGTCGAGAAATCTGGTGAGGTGTCCGAGCGGTTGAAGGAGCACGCCTGGAAAGTGTGTATACGAGAAATCGTATCGAGGGTTCGAATCCCTCCCTCACCGCCAGATTCATGAAAAAGCCCGGCTAAGCAATTAGCCGGGCTTTTTCGTTTTCGCCCTTCACACTTTCTTCACCTGTTGCGACCTAGTTGCAAGTTGTCCGCCGGACAACTGCACAACGGTGATTAAACAGTAGTTCGACCATTGTCGACACTAATCCGCAAGCTTGGTTCCGAAGGCGGCAAACCTGCCTCAGCGCCCCACCTGACGCCCTTTGGTAACACTCCTTTGCCAGATTGGACAGTTTTTGCCCAAATCGGCCTCGCACAACTGCGAAGAGCCACCTAACATGAAAAAAAAGTGCCGTACTTGCGCTTGGTCAGTTTACTTACTACAAGTAATGGGTACTATGTAGTCCGGCTAATTTCCCAGTCATGGGAGATTGCTTTTAATGGAAATGTCCACCTTAAGGGGAACACGATGAACAACGTTCTGAAATTCTCTGCTCTGGCTCTGGCTGCTGTTCTGGCCACCGGTTGCAGCAGCCACTCGAAAGAAACCGAAGCACGTCTGACCGCTACTGAAGACGCCGCTGCTCGCGCTCAAGCCCGTGCCGATGAAGCCTATCGCAAGGCTGACGAAGCTCTGGCCGCCGCTCAGAAAGCCCAGCAGACCGCTGACGAGGCTAACGAGCGCGCCCTGCGTATGCTGGACAAAGCCAGCCGCAAGTAATAGATCTTCGGATCTGTTCGAAAAACCGACCCTTCGGGGTCGGTTTTTTTATGCCTGCGATTTATCGCCCAGCAGGCGGCAGGCAACAAAAAGCCCGCTCGACCGGTAACGGTCGGCGGGCTCTTCGATGGCGCGCTGCGGGTTACTGCAGCGGCATGGCGTCCTGATCGACAGTGGCGGCAACCGACCCGCCCTGCACCTGCTGCGGCTGGGCGATGGCGACCGGCAGACCGTCTTCCGCGGCGACGACTTCGCGCACCACATTCCAGTCCATCTGCATCTGGCTGGCGATGTCCTCGCGCTTGAGCAGCGCATTGATCACCGCGGTGTGCTTGTCGACCACGGAAGGATCACCGTTGTCGTCGATCGGCGCGTGGGCTTCGAGGTAGATCTTGCCTTCGCTGCGGCCGAACTTGTAGGGCTCGTTGATGATGCGCACCTTGGTGCCCACCGGAATCATCGAGAACAGCTGGGTCACGTCCCAGTTGTACATGCGGAAGCAACCGTGGCTGGTGCGGGTGCCGATGCCGAACTTCTTGTTCGAACCGTGGATCAGGTAGCCATGGAAGCCCAGGCTCATCTTGTACGGGCCCAGCGGGTTGTCCGGACCCGGCGGCACCACGGACGGCAGCGGGTCGCCGTCGGCGGCGTGCTCGGCGCGGATCGATGCCGGCGGGTACCAGGCCGGGTCCTTGGTCTTGGCAATGACGCTGGTGCTGCCCACCGGCGAGCCCCAGCCCTCACGACCGATGCCCAGGGCATAGGTGTAGACGACGTTCTTGTCCTTGGGGAAGTAGTACAGGCGGTACTCGGCGAGGTTGATCACCACGCCTTCGCGCGGCCCCGCCGGCAGGACGAAACGGGTCGGAATGATGATCTCGGTGCCGACACCCGGCAGCCACGCATCGACGCCCGGGTTGGCAGCGATCATCTCGGAGTAGCCGAGGCCATATTTCTCGCCAAGGTCGGCGAAGGTGTCTTCGTACTTGGCCTTGATCACCTGGACCTGGCCGACGATATCGTCGCCCGGCGCCGGCAGCGGCAATTCAATGGCGGAAACGGGGCCGGCCGAGAGCAGCGCGGCGAGGGACAGCGAGCAGGCGGCAATGACGCGCGACAACATCCGAGGATCCTTGACGTGGGCAATGAGCAAAGGGTGATCAGTTTACCACCGCAAGCCCCGTCAACGGGAGATATCAGACGAGCCAGGAACTCCGCGCGCCGCGCTTTTCCTCTTCCAGTTGTTTCAGGCAGGCCGCGCAGATGCGCCGATCACGCAGCAGCGGCTTCTCGGCTCCGCGCCACATCGGTTGCGCCGGCAGCAGGCTGCCGCAAAGCGTGCGGTCAGCCGGGGTTCCCAGTTCCAGCTGGCGCGCGACAAGATGCACCCGGACCTCGCGGCAGGCGAACAGGTCCAGTTGCTCATCGGGCTCGATCAACTGGTAGGCGAAAAGGGTCCAGGCGGGGCGCGACATAGGGGGTTCCAGAAGGGTGCGCAAACATAGCCGAAAGGCCGGGCGCGGGGAAGCCTCGATTCTTCGTTTTAACGCAGCGGCGATGCCTCGACTGCCGCTGGCTACAACAGAGGCTTGAGCGTCGGCCAGACGTTGTCCAGCAGCCTGGGCTGCGCCGCCACCGCCGGATGGATGCCGTCGACCTGCATCATGTCCTGCACGCCGCCTACCCCGTCGAGGAAGAACGGCACCAGCGCAATCCTCTGCTCGCTCGCCACGCTGTCGAAGACCTTGGCGAAAGCGTCGGTGTAGCGCTGTCCGTAATTGGGCGGCAGGCGCATGCCGAGCAGGATCACCCTGGCGCCCGCCTCCCGCGACTGCTGCACCATGGCATTAAGATTCTGTTGCAATTGCGCCGGCGCCATCCCGCGCAGGCCATCGTTGCCGCCCAGCTCGATCACCACCAGCTTCGGCTTCTGCTCCGAAAGCAGCGCCGGCAGCCGCGCGAGGCCTCCTGCCGTGGTGTCGCCGGAGATCGACGCATTCACCACCCGGTAGTCGAAACCCTGCTCCTTCAAGCGCTTGTCCAGCAGGCTGACCCAGCCCTGGCTGGTATCCAGCCCCAAACCGGCGCTGATACTATCGCCGACGACCAACAGCGTCTGCGCCGCGGCCTGCTGCGTGATCAGAAGCAACGCCAGGCAGCCGCCCATTAGCCATGCACGCATCGGATTCTCCATGAGCGAACGCATTCTCACCGCGCGGAACCTTAGCAAGGTTGTTTCCAGCGCGGAAGGCAAGCTGACCATCCTCCATGACCTTTCCCTCGACCTCGCCCGCGGTGACAGCCTCGCCATCGTCGGCAGTTCCGGCTCGGGCAAATCCACGCTCCTGGGACTGCTCGCCGGGCTGGACCTGCCCAGCGGCGGCGAGATCGTTCTGCTCGGCCACACCCTCGGCAGCCTCGATGAGGACCAGCGCGCGCGGGTCCGCGCGGCCCACGTCGGCTTCGTCTTCCAGTCGTTCCAGCTGCTCGACAGCCTCAATGCCCTGGAAAACGTCATGCTGCCGCTGGAGCTGGATGGCCGGAAGGATGCCGAACAGCGCGCCCGCGAGTTGCTCGAGCGCGTCGGCCTCGGCCAGCGCCTGACCCATTACCCGCGCCAACTCTCCGGGGGTGAACAGCAGCGGGTCGCCATCGCCCGCGCCTTCGCTGCCGAACCGGACGTACTGTTCGCCGACGAACCCACCGGCAACCTCGACACCCACACCGGCGAGCGCATCAGCGACCTGCTTTTCGAGCTGAACCGCGAGCGCGGCACCACCCTCGTCCTGGTCACCCACGACGAGCGCCTCGCCCACCGCTGCCAGCGCCAGATCCGCCTGGAAAGCGGCCACCTGATCGACCACGTCGAACCCTGACGGACGAGAGCCGATGAAGCCACTGTCGCTGCCCAACCTGTTCCGCCTGTCCCTGCGCCAGCTGTGGCGCGAGGGCCGCAGCGGCGAGCTGCGCGTGCTGTTCTTCGCCCTGCTGGTGGCGGTGGCGGCGAGTTCCGCCATCGGTTATTTCAGTGCGCGACTCAACGGCGCCATGCTGGTGCGCGCCGCCGAATTCCTCGGCGCGGACCTGGTACTCACCGGCACCCAACCCGCGCAACAGCACCAGATCGACCGTGGCCTGAAGCTCGGCCTGCAGCACGCGCAGAGCGTGGAATTCTCCAGCGTGGTCGCCACCGACAACGGCATCCAGCTGAGCAGCGTGAAGGCGGTCGGCGACAGCTATCCGCTGCGTGGCGAACTGAAGAGCGCGCCTGCCCCCTTGCAGCCGGAAGTCGAAGGCGGCCGCCCCGCTTCCGGCGAAATCTGGGTCGAATCGCGCCTGCTGGCCAGTCTCGACCTGAAGATCGGCGACAGCGTCGACATCGGCCGCAAGTCCCTGCGCATCGCCCGCGTGCTGACCTATGAACCAGATCGCGCCGGCGACTTCTACAGCCTGACCCCGCGCGTGATGATGAGCCTGCACGACCTGGACGCTACCGGCGTGGTGCAGCCCGGCAGCCGGGTGCGCTATCGCGACCTCTGGGGCGGCGCGCACGACGCGCTGCAAACCTACCGACAGGCGACCCGGGGCAGCCTTGCCGCCAACCAGGAACTGCAGGACGCCCACCACGGCAACCGCCAGATCGGCGATGCCCTGGGCCGCGCCGAACGCTACCTGAACCTCGCCAGCCTTGCCGCCGTACTGCTCGCCGGCGTGGCCGTGGCGCTGTCGGCCAACCGCTTCGCCACCCGCCGCTTCGATGCCAGCGCACTGCTGCGCTGCCTGGGCCTGTCGCGCCGCGAAGCCCTGCTGCTGTATGGCAGCCAACTGCTCACGCTGGGACTGGTTGCCAGTGTCTGCGGCGCGCTCCTCGGCTGGCTCGCGCAGCTCGGCCTGATGCATCTGCTGGGCAACCTGTTGCCGCCGGAAATCCCCGATGCCGGCATAGTCCCCGCGCTGGCCGGCATGGCCACCGGCCTGGTCGCGCTGGCCGGCTTCGCCCTGCCACCGCTCGCCGCCCTCGGTCGCGTGCCGCCGCTGCGAGTGCTGCGCAGCGACCTGCTGCCCGTCCCGATGCGCACCTGGGCCGCCTACGGCTGCGCCCTGCTCGCACTCGGCCTGATCATGTGGCGCCTGAGCCTGGACCTGAAACTCACCCTCGCCCTGCTCGGCGGCGGCGCCATTGCCGCGGTGATCCTCGGCTTCATCCTGCTGCTGGCCTTGCGCGGCCTGCGCCGCGCGCTCCAGGGCGCCAGCCTGCCGTGGCGGCTGGGCCTGGGCCAGCTGCTGCGATACCCGCTGGCCGCTGCCGGGCAGAGCCTGGCCTTCGGCCTGATCCTGCTGGCCATGGCGCTGATCGCCCTGCTGCGCGGCGAGTTGCTGGACACCTGGCATTCCCAATTGCCGGCCAACGCACCGAACCACTTCGCCCTGAACATCCTGCCCGCCGAGAAAGACGCCTTCGAGCAGCGGGTGAAGGCATTGTCGCCCAACGCCGAAGACCTCTACCCGATGGTCCCCGGCCGGCTGGTAGCGGTGAACGGCAAGCCGGTCCAGACCCTGAAGGAAGATGTGCGCAGCGAACGCGCCCTGCACCGGGACCTCGGCCTGACCTGGTCGGCGCGCCTGCCTTCGGGCAACCAGATAGTCGCTGGCAACTGGTGGCAGAGCGGCGAGAAAAGCGAGCTGCCGGGCGTCTCGGTGGAAGAGAAACTCGCCGGCAATCTCGGTCTGAAGGTCGGCGATCACCTGAGCTTCACCGTCGCCGGGCAGATCCGTGAAGCGCAGGTCCGCAGCCTGCGCTCGGTGAAGTGGGACAACTTCCAGCCGAACTTCTTCATGGTCTTCGAGCCCGGTACGCTGACCGACCTGCCGGTGACCTACCTGACCAGCTTCTACCTGCCGGCCAGCCAGGAGCGCCAGCTGATCGAACTGGCCCGCGCCTACCCCACCGTCACCCTGCTGCCGGTGGACGCGCTGCTCGCGCAATTGCGCAGCATCCTCGACCAGGTGACGCTGGCGGTGGAGTACGTGCTGGTGTTCGTCCTCGCGGCCGGCTTCGTGGTGTTGTTCGCCGGCCTGCAGGCGACCCTCGACGAACGCCTGCGCCAGGGTGCGTTGCTGCGTGCACTGGGCGCCGAACGCGGCTTGCTGATGCGCACGCGGCGCAGCGAGTTCGCGCTCCTTGGCGCGGTCAGCGGCCTGCTGGCGGCGCTGGGCTGCGAACTGATCAGCTACCTGCTCTACCGGTTGGTCTTCGACCTGCCGTGGAGCCCGCATCCCTGGCTGCTGGCACTGCCGGTGCTGGGCGCGCTGCTGGTGGGCGGTGCAGGCTTGCTGGGCACGCGGCGCGCGCTCAACGTTAGCCCATTGCGCCTGCTGCGCGAGAGCTGATCGGGTAGACTGCCCCGATCACTTTCGCCGCACTGGATGCCATGAGCCGCTATCGCCCGCCCCGCCCCGCCGGTACACCGCTGATCACTCCCGAAGGCGAAGCACGCCTGCGCGCCGAGCTGCACGAGCTGTGGAACGTGCGCAGGCCGCAAGTGACCCAGTCGGTCAGCGAGGCCGCCGCGCAAGGCGACCGCTCGGAGAACGCCGAATATACCTACGGCAAGAAGATGCTGCGCGAGATCGACAGCCGCGTGCGCTTCCTGCGCAAGCGCCTGGAGAACTGCAAGGTGGTCAGCGAGCGCCCGGCCGATCCGAACAAGGTCTATTTCGGCGCCTGGGTCACCCTGGAGGACGAGGACGGCGAGCAGGCCCGCTACCGCATCGTCGGCCCGGACGAACTGGACCTGCGCAACAACCACATCAGCATCGACTCGCCCCTGGCCCGTGCCCTGGTGGGCAAGGAGCTGGACGCCGAGGTGATGGTGCGCAGCCCATCCGGCGAGAAGCTGTGGTTCGTGGTGGAAATCGAGTATCCCTGAGCGCCAGATTTCTCCCTGTAGGAGCGAGCTTGCTCGCGAACCCGCCCAGCTCTGAAGCTGCCGGTGAATCCGTTCGCGAG
>NZ_JBGLYK010000098.1:0-19632 GCF_047304025.1 Pseudomonas sp. Pseusp97
AGAAGACTCGAACTTCCACGGTGTTGCCACCGCTAGGACCTGAACCTAGTGCGTCTACCAATTCCGCCACCTGGGCATGCTTTTCAGCATGGGGTGCGATGATCGCTCATCGTCTTGCGGTGATGCAACCCTTGGTTGCATCTGGCGGTCTATTGTTCGGTTATCAGGGTTCCGAACCCGCCTGATAAAGCCTGTCAGCGACTGACTTTATCCTTGAATAAGTGGTGCCCAGGAGAAGACTCGAACTTCCACGGTGTTGCCACCGCTAGGACCTGAACCTAGTGCGTCTACCAATTCCGCCACCTGGGCACTGGAGTCGATGATCGCTCATCGTTTCCGTGTTACAACGTCTGTCTGACGCTGTGGGCGCGAACTATACGGAGCCCCTTTTAGCTTGTAAACCCCTGATGCGATAAAAAATTTATTCTTGCCCGAAGCTGACCGACAAGCGGATTTCGCGCTTCAATAAGCAGATGGCGAACCATACCCCTATATAAGGTGACCGCACTTTAATGGCCGATTGGCAAAACCTCGATCCCGAGGCCGCCCGCGAGGCGGAAAAATACGACAACCCCATCCCCAGCCGTGAGCTCATCCTGGCGCATCTCGCCGAGCGCGGCGCCCCCGCGACGCGGGCCCAGTTGCTCGATGAGCTCGGCCTCTCCGGCGAAGAGCAGGAAGAAGCGCTGCGCCGCCGACTGCGCGCCATGGAGCGCGACGGCCAGCTCATCTATACCCGCCGTGGCGCCTATGCGCCGGTGGACAAGCTCGACCTGATCCTTGGGCGCATCGCCGGCCACCGCGACGGCTTCGGCTTCCTGATCCCCGATGACGGCAGCGATGACCTGTTCCTCAGCCCGACGCAGATGCGCCTGGTATTCGACGGCGACCGCGCCCTGGCGCGCGTGTCCGGCTTCGACCGCCGTGGTCGCCGCGAAGGCGCAATAGTAGAAGTGGTCGAGCGCGCCCACGAGACCATCGTGGGTCGCTACTTCGACGAGAGCGGTATCGGCACGGTCGTCGCCGACAACCCGAAGATCCAGCAGGAAGTCCTGATTCCGCCGGGCAAGGCCGGCAAGGCGAAGCACAACCAGTTCGTCCAGGTGCGCATCGACGTCTGGCCGAATGTGCATCGCCAGGCCCAGGGCGAGGTGGTGGAAGTGCTCGGCGACTACATGGCGCCGGGCATGGAAATCGAAGTCGCCCTGCGCAGCTACGACATTCCCCATACCTGGCCCGAGGCCGTGGAGAAGGAAGCGGCCAAGCTCAAGCCCGAGGTGCTGGAGAAGGACAAGGAGAAACGCGTCGACCTGCGTGCCCTGCCTTTCGTCACCATCGACGGCGAGGACGCCCGCGACTTCGACGACGCGGTCTACGCCGAGAAGCGCAAGGGTGGCGGCTGGAAGCTGTTCGTCGCCATCGCCGACGTCTCTCATTATGTGAAGGTCGGTTCGGCCCTGGATGAGGAGGCAGCCAAGCGCGGCAACTCGGTGTACTTCCCCGAGCGCGTGATCCCGATGCTGCCGGAGATTCTCTCCAACGGCCTGTGCTCCCTGAACCCGCTGGTCGATCGCCTGGCCATGGTCTGCGAGATGAATCTCTCCAAGGCCGGCAAGATGACCGACTACCAGTTCTATGAGGCAGTCATCCATTCCCATGCGCGCCTGACCTACACCAAGGTCAGCCAGTACCTGGAGACGCCGGACAGCCCCGAAGGCCAGCGCCTGAAGGAGCAGCTGCCGGCGGTGGTGCCGCACCTCAATACGCTCTATGACCTGTACAAGGTTCTGGTCGGCGCGCGCCACGTGCGCGGGGCGATCGATTTCGAGACCCAGGAAACCCGCATCGTCTTCGGCGCGGACCGCAAGATCTCGGAAATCCGCCCGACCCAGCGCAACGACGCACACAAGCTCATCGAGGAATGCATGCTGGCGGCCAACGTCGCCACTGCCAAGTTCCTCGAGAAGCATGCGATTCCCGCGCTCTACCGCGTCCACGACGGCCCGCCGCAGGAAAAGCTGAACAACCTGCGCCAGTTCCTCGGCGAACTTGGCCTGACGCTCTATCGCGGCAAGGGCGACCCGACCCCGGCGGATTACCAGAAGCTGCTGGAGTCGATCCAGGGCCGCCCGGACCTGCAACTCATTCAAACAGTGATGCTGCGCTCGCTGAGCCAGGCGGTGTACAGCCCCGAGAACGCCGGCCACTTCGGCCTGAACTACGAGGCCTACACCCACTTCACCTCGCCGATCCGCCGTTATCCGGATTTGCTGACCCACCGCGCCATCCGCAGCCTGATCCGCTCCAAGGCGGCCTCCGAGCACGTGCAGCGCGCCGGTGCCGCCAGCATGCCCAAGGCGCGTATCTATCCGTACGACGAGGCGCGTCTGGCCCAGCTGGGCGAGCAGTGCTCGATGACCGAGCGCCGTGCCGACGAGGCGACCCGCGATGTCACCAACTGGCTGAAGTGCGAGTTCATGCGCGAGCGCGTGGGCGAGACCTTCCCCGGCGTGATCACCGCGGTGACCGGCTTCGGCATCTTCGTCGAGCTGAGCGACATCTATGTGGAAGGCCTGGTGCACGTTACCGCGCTGCCGGGCGACTACTACCACTTCGATGCGGTGCACCATCGCCTGAGCGGTGAGCGCACGGGTCGCAGCTTCCGCCTGGGCGACACCGTGGAAGTGGTCGTGGCGCGCGTCGACCTGGACGAGCGCAAGATCGATTTCGAACTCTCCGACAACGTGCTCAGCGCGCCCATCGGCCGCAAGAAACGCGGCGAGAAGCCTGAGCCGGTCGCCAAGGGTAAAGCGGCCAAGGGCAAGGCGCCCAAGGGCGCGGCCGCGAAAGACAAACCAGCCAAGGCTGCGCGTGCCGTCGCGGACGATCCGTACCTCGCCCCGGATGTTGCCGTGCAGCCGCGCAAGCGTAAGGTCGGGGTGGTCCAGGCCCTGCCGTCGGTGGCGCCGGAGATGCTCGCCAAGGCCGAGGAAATGCTCGGCAACACCGACGTGCGCAAGAGCCGCGAGGTGAAGAAGGCGCTGCTCGACGAAGCTAAGGTCGGCGGCAACAAGCCGGCGGCTGGCAAAGGCAAGGGCGCGCCCGCCGCGGGGAAACCTCGCAATCCGTCGAAACAGAAAGCCCGGTCCGCCAAGCCGACCAAGCACCGCAAGGGTTCTGCTGCGCCCAAGGCGGGTGCCACTGGCGGCGCGCCGGCCAGCAAGCGTAAGGCGAAGAAATGAGTCAGTGGGAACAGGTCTACGGGGTCCATGCCGTAGAAGCTTTGTTGCGCCATCACCCGAAGCGGGTCAAGCAGCTGTGGCTGGCCGAAGGCCGTCAGGACCCGCGGGTGCAGGCGCTGGTAGAGCTGGCTGGCCAGGCGCGCGTGCCGGTGGGTACGCGCGACCGCAAGGAACTGGACGAATGGGCCGAGGGCGTGCACCAGGGCGTGGTCGCCGAGGTCAGCCCGAGCCAGGTGTGGGGCGAGAACATGCTGGAGGAGCTGCTGGAGCGCTCCGCCGGCCCGGCACTGCTGCTGGTGCTCGATGGTGTGACCGATCCGCACAACCTCGGCGCCTGCCTGCGCACCGCCGATGCGGCGGGCGCGCTGGCGGTCATCGTGCCGAAGGACAAGTCCGCCACCCTCAACGCCACGGTTCGTAAAGTGGCTTGCGGCGCTGCCGAAGTCATCCCGCTGGTGGCGGTGACCAACCTCGCGCGCACGCTGGAGAAACTCCAGCAGCGTGGCCTGTGGATCGTCGGCACCGCCGGCGAGGCCACCCAGATGCTCTACGAACTCGACCTCACCGGGCCGACGGTGTTGGTGATGGGCGCCGAGGGCAAGGGCATGCGCCGCCTGACCCGCGATCACTGCGACTACCTGGCCAAGCTGCCGATGCAGGGCAGCGTCAGCAGCCTGAACGTCTCGGTGGCCACGGGCGTGTGCCTGTTCGAGATCGTTCGGCAGCGCCAGCTCAAGGCCGGCGCCTGACGATGCTCTTGTAGGAGCGAGCTTGCTCGCGAACCGGGACGGCACGGTGTCGATCCTGTTCGCGAGCAAGCTCGCTCCTACGAAGAGCCGGCTGTTCAAATAATCGTCAATTTCCTTGCGCCACCTTCCCCCCTTCTCTAGAATGTCGGCCCTTGTCGTCCGGGCAGGCGTTCGCGCGTCCTCCCGAGTGGCAAGGAAAAAATCATTCACTCCTTGTCTGACCGCTTTGTCGGCAGGCTGCAATCCGTAAGGAGCATTTATGCGTCATTACGAAATCGTGTTCCTGGTTCACCCGGACCAGAGCGAACAAGTCGGTGGCATGGTCGAGCGTTACACCAAGGCCATCGAAGAAGACGGCGGCAAAGTCCACCGTCTGGAAGACTGGGGCCGTCGTCAGCTGGCTTACGCCATCAACAACGTGCACAAGGCTCACTACGTTCTGATGAACGTCGAGTGCACCGCCAAGGCCCTGGCAGAAATGGAAGACAACTTCCGTTACAACGACGCCGTGATCCGTAACATGGTCATCCGTCGCGACGAAGCCGTTACCGGCCAGTCCGAAATGCTGAAGGCCGAAGAGAGCCGCAACGAGCGCCGCGAGCGCCGTGAGCGTCCCGAATCGAACGAGGGCGAGTCCGCTGACGGCGAAGATAGCCGCGACAGCGCTGACGAGTAATCCCGGACCAGTATTGAGGAGCCACACACATGGCACGTTTCTTCCGTCGTCGTAAGTTCTGCCGTTTCACCGCTGAAGGCGTGAAAGAGATCGATTACAAGGATCTCAACACCCTGAAGGCCTACGTTTCCGAAACCGGCAAGATCGTTCCGAGCCGTATCACCGGCACCAAGGCCAAGTACCAGCGTCAGCTGGCGACCGCAATCAAGCGCGCCCGCTACCTGGCCCTGCTTCCCTACACCGACAGCCACGGCCGTTGATCGGGCAGTCGACAGGAATTGATGGATAGATCGCATGCGCGCATTGGCTGAATTTGTCATGCGAGGCCGCATGCAGGCGACCCTGGTGGTCGTCGCAGCCGCGGTACTGCAGCCGTTGTTCTGGCTCGGTGCTGCAGCAGGCAGTCTGGTGCTGTTGCGCCGTGGTCCGAGTGATGCCTTTGGCATCCTGGCCTGGGCGCTGCTTCCGGCACTGGCCTGGTGGTACCTGGGTGACCCCAGCGTGAGTCTGGTTCTGATGGGTAGTGCCGTGCTGGCGCAGGTTCTGCGCAGCAAGGTGTCCTGGAACCAGGTGATGCTGGCGAGCGTTGTGCTCGGTGCGGTGTTCGTGCTGCTGCTAAGCACGGTGTCGGCCGGGTTGGTCGCAGGTCTTGCCGATGCATTCGGCAAGGCGCTGCCGCAGGTTCTGGCCGAAGCCAAGCTTTCGCCGGAACAGATGGCCGCCCTGCAGGCGGAGATGGTTCCGACCATCACCGGCCTGATGGCAGCCTCGCTGCAGACGATCAGCCTGTTGTGCCTGATGCTGGCGCGTTATTGGCAAGCAGTACTGTTCAACCCGGAAGGGTTTGGCCGCGAGTTCCGCGCACTGCGCCTGTCGCCGGGCACGGCTGTAGCGCTGCTGGTCGGCGTTGTGGCACTGCCCTTCGCAGGGCCCGCGGCCACCATGCTGGCGCCGCTGTGCATGATCCCGCTGCTGTTCGCCGGGATCGCACTGGGGCACGGCCTGGCCGCGCTGAAGAGGCTTCCGGGCTTCTGGCTGGCACCGCTGTACCTGCTGGTATTCGTACTGGGCAATGTGATCTGTCTTGTCGCCGTAGTCGACAGTCTGTTTGATTTTCGCGGTCGTCTGGCCAAGCGCCAGAAAGCTGCGAACGGTGAAGGTTAAAAGTTAAGAGGTAAGACTCAAATGGAAGTCATCCTGCTGGAAAAGATCGCCAAACTGGGCAACCTGGGCGACAAGCTGAACGTAAAGGGCGGTTACGCTCGTAACTACCTGCTGCCGCAGGGCAAAGCCACTGCTGCCACCGCTGCCAACGTCGCTGCTTTCGAAGAGCGCCGTGCAGAGCTGGAAAAAGCCGCTGCTGAGAAAAAAGCCGCTGCCGAAGCTCGTGCTGCCCAGCTGTCCGAACTGATCGTGACCATCGGCGCCCACGCTGGCGACGAAGGCAAACTGTTCGGTTCGATCGGCACCCGCGACATCGCCGACGCCGTTTCGGCTGCCGGCTACCCGCTGGAAAAGAGCGAAGTTCGCCTGCCCGACGGCGCCCTGCGCGCTGTAGGCGAATACAACATCGAAGTGCAACTGCACATGGATGTTGATGCAACCCTGCACGTGGTTGTAGTCGCCGAGTAAGCGATCCGTCGCTAGGACGATTCACACAGCTTGCCTGGGTGAATCAGTCCAATAACAATGGGCACGGTACCGATCCTCGGTCCGTGCCCTTTGTTTTTCCGCCGTTTGATTCTCTCCTGCGAAGAGCCGACACGAAGAACCCATGAACGACATCACCATCCCCGAGCAATACGACCTGCAGACCGCTTCCCTCAAGGTGCCGCCGCACTCGATCGAAGCCGAACAGGCGGTGCTGGGCGGCCTGATGCTCGACAACAACGCCTGGGAGCGTGTCTCCGATGCCGTGTCCGATGGCGACTTCTACCGCCATGACCATCGCCTGATCTTCCGCGCCGTCTACAAGCTCGCCGAAGCCAACCAGCCGATCGACGTGGTGACCCTGTCCGAGCAGCTCGAGCGCGAAGGGCAGCTGTCCCAGGTGGGTGGCCTGGCATACCTCGCGGAGCTGGCGAAGAACACGCCTTCGGTGGCGAACATCAAGGCCTACGCGGGCATCATCCGCGAGCGCGCCACCTTGCGGCAGCTGATCGGCATCAGCAGCGACATCGCCGACAGCGCCTTCAACCCCGAAGGACGCAGCGCCAACGAAGTGCTCGACGAAGCCGAGCGCAAGATCTTCGAGATCGCCGAAGCGCGCCCCAAGACCGGCGGTCCGGTGGGCATCGGCGACATCCTGGTCAAGACCATCGACCGCATCGACCACCTGTTCAATACCTCGGACGCGCTGACCGGTATCACCACCGGCTTCACCGACCTCGACGAGAAGACCAGCGGCCTGCAGCCCTCCGACCTGATCATCGTCGCCGGCCGTCCGTCCATGGGTAAGACCACCTTCGCCATGAACCTGGTGGAGAACGCCCTGATGCGCAGCGACAAGGCGATCCTGGTGTATTCCCTGGAGATGCCTTCCGACTCCATCGTGATGCGTATGCTCGCCTCGCTCGGCCGCATCGACCAGACCAAGGTGCGTACCGGCAAGCTGGACGACGAGGATTGGCCGCGCCTGACCTCGGCGGTGAACCTGCTCAGCGACCGCAAGCTGTTCATCGACGACACCGCCGGCATCTCGCCCTCGGAAATGCGCGCGCGGACCCGCCGCCTGGCCCGCGAGCATGGCGAGATCGGCATGATCATGGTCGACTACCTGCAACTGATGCAGATCCCCGGTTCCGCCGGCGACAACCGGACCAACGAGATTTCCGAGATTTCCCGTTCGCTGAAGGCGCTGGCGAAGGAATTCAACTGCCCGGTGGTGGCGCTCTCGCAGCTCAACCGCTCGCTCGAACAGCGCCCCAACAAGCGCCCGGTCAACTCCGACCTGCGGGAATCCGGAGCGATCGAGCAGGACGCCGACGTGATCATGTTCGTCTACCGCGACGAGGTGTATCACCCGGAAACCGAGTTCAAGGGCGTCGCCGAGATCATCCTCGGCAAGCAGCGTAACGGCCCCATCGGCACGGTGCGGGTGGCCTTCCTCGGCCGCTACAGCCGTTTCGAGAACCTCGCACCCGGCATGTACAACTTCGAAGACGAGTGACGATGCCGCATTCCGCGTGACCGACGGGCGCCTTAAGATAGGCGCCCGTTTTCATTGCAGAGGCCGCCATGCGCCCGCTCGTCGCCCACGTCGATCTAGCCGCCATTCGCCACAACTATGCCGTCGCCAAGCGCTGCGCACCGGGGCGTGAAGCCTTCGCGGTGGTCAAGGCGAACGCCTACGGGCATGGCGCGCGGGAAGTGGTGAGCTGCCTGCACGACGAGGCGGACGGCTTCGCCGTGGCATGCCTGGAAGAGGCCGCCGAGGTGCGCGCCCTGCATGCCGGTGCCCGCATCCTGCTGCTGGAAGGCTGCTTCGAGCCGGCGGAATACCTGCTCGCCGCCCAGCTGCGACTGGACGTGGCGGTGCAGGGCCCCGAGCAGGCCCAGGCGCTGCTCGCCGCGCAGCTGCCCGGTGCGCTCAACGTGTGGATGAAGCTGGACAGCGGCATGCACCGCCTGGGCTTCACGCCCGAGGCCCTGCGCGACTGGCACCCGCGCCTGCGCCAGGCGCCGCAGGTGGCCGAGCTGAACCTGATGAGCCACTTCGCCAATGCCGACGTGCGCGGCGACGAACTGACCGAAGACCAGGTCGCCTGCTTCCTCAGCGTGCTGGACCTGGATTTCGACCTGCGCTCGCTGGCCAACTCCGCCGCCGTGCTGACCATTCCCGCCGCGCACATGGACTGGGTTCGTCCCGGCATCATGCTCTATGGCGCCACGCCCTTCGCCGACATCGGCGCCGCCGAGCTGGGCCTGCGCCCGGCCATGAGCCTGGAGGCGCAACTGATCGCCGTGCGCGAGGTGGCGGTAGGCGAGAGCGTGGGCTACGGCGCGACCTGGGTGGCCGAGCGGCCGTCGCGTATCGGCACTGTCAGTTGCGGTTATGCCGATGGCTATCCACGTCACGCCCCGAGCGGCACGCCAGTGCTGGTGGATGGCCTGCGCGCGCCGTTGGCCGGGCGCGTGTCGATGGACATGCTGGCGGTGGACCTGACCGACCTGCCCAGCGCGGCGGTGGGCGCCCGCGTCGAACTGTGGGGCGCCAACCTGCCGGTGGACGAGGTGGCGGCCCACGCCGGGACCATCGGCTACGAGCTGCTGACCAAGGTCACTGCCCGCGTGCCGCGCCGCTACCGCAGCTGATCAGGCGCGGTCTTCGCTTTCCAGGCGTTCGCTTTCCAGCCAGAGCTCGCTGGTTTCGCCGCCGGCCTCGCTGGCCATGGCGTAGGCCGCCCGGCCGTTGCCCTTCACGTCGTAGAGCGCCTGGTCCGCGGCCTTGTAGAGCTTGCTGAACTGCATCGCGTGGCTGGGGTAGATCGCCACGCCAATGCTCGGCGTGACGCGCAGCTCCAGGCTGTCGAAACGCACCGGGCGCGACAGCTCGTTGAGGATGCGGCAAGCGATTTCCTTGGCATGGCCTTCGGCATCGGGACCCGAGATCAGCGCCGCGAATTCGTCGCCGCCCAGGCGCGCCACGCAGTCGCTGCCGCGCACGCACTGGCGCAGGCGGTTGCCGACGTTCTGCAGCATGAAGTCGCCGGCATCGTGGCCGTGGCTGTCGTTGATCGGTTTGAAGTGGTCGAGGTCGATCAGCATCAGGGCCAGGGTCTCGCCGTTCTGCTGGGCGTTGGCCAGCGCATGCTCGGCGTGTTCCACCAGATAGCGGCGGTTCGGCAGGCCGGTCAGCGGGTCGTAGTGAGCCGCGTGCTGCAACTGCACTTCGCGCTCGCGCAGCAACTGGTTGCTCTGGGTGAGCTCGGCGGTGCGTTCGGCCACGGCTTTCGCCAGGTCGTGCTGGGCACTCTGCATCAGGGTGAGGCGCGCGCTCTTCTCCCGGTCCGCCTGTTCCAGCGCCTGCGCGCGCTCGCGCTTGAGGCCCTGGATGCGCGAGGTGAGGGCGAAGGAGAACAGCACCGACTCCATGGCCACGGCGATGGGGAAGATGTACGACGTCAGCGGCGAAGGTTGCACCACGCCGGTGGCGCGCAGCACGGAAATGCTCACGCTGGTCAGCACCAGGCCGAAGCCGAGCAGGTAGAGGAAGGCCGGGAACGAACCCTGGCGCCAGCGTACCAGGGCGCCGCCCAGGGCCGCCGGCACGCCGATCAGGGTGATCAGCACCAGCATCCATCCCGCCACGCCGCGCAATCCCAGCGCGCCGAGGACGATGGTCAGCGCGTACAGCGCGCAGTTCAGGTTCAGCAGCCAGTGCGACCAGCGCACGTGGCGGCGGGTCTGCAGCAGGGTGATGGTGAAGCGGTGTACGCACAGCCCCCAGAGCGAGGGCAGGGTGATGCGGTCCAGCCACCACGGCACCGGCTGGTCCGGCCAGAAGTACTCGAAGCCGTGGCCGCTCATCCCCAGGCTGAACAGCAGCGCGCTGGCGGTGGTCAGCACGTACCAGAAGTACGCCGGGTCGTGCAGGGTCAGCAGGATGAACAGGTTGTACAGCAGCAGCGCGGCGATCAGGCCGTAGATGAAGCCGAGGACCAGGCTGGTATCGGCGCGATGGTCCTGCAGGTCGTCCAGCGACCAGATGCGCAGCGGGAAGGAGTTGCCGGCCGGATCGTAGGCGCGGGCATAGATACGCACCGGGCCGCTTCCATCGGGCAGGTGGAAGACCGGGCGGCGGTAGTCGCGGTCGCGGCCCTGGGCGAAGGGCACGGCCTCGCCGGAGAGCGTTTCGCGGTAGACGCCCCGCTCGTCGGGCATGTAGAGACGCAAGTCCTTCAGGTTGACCGCGTCCACTTCCAGCCACCAGCCGCCGGGCGGGGTGCTGCGGCGGTCCAGGTCCAGGCGCAGCCACCAGCCTTCGGGGCTCTGGCCGACGCTGGTGCGGCCATTGGCCGGCACGAAGTCGTGGCTGGCCCTTACGGCGTCCAGCGACAGCGGGCCGTCACGTTCCTGCAGCAGTTCGAGGTGATCGTTGAGCCAGGCGCCGCTGGCCTTGTCGTCCAGTTCGAAGGCCAGCGCCGCATGGCAGAACAGCAGGGTAAGCAACAGCACGAAAGCACGACGCACGACAGGCACTCCCTGGCCCTGGCCGGTGGCCAGGCGTACTGCGGATAGTGGCTGAAGTATAGCCAGATGATGGCATCGGTAATCTACCGTGCGCCGGTTAAATCGCTGGCCGCCTCCCACCTGAATTACCGCCTAAATCTGAGCTCGCTGGTCGGATTTGTACATTTTTTGTGCTATATTCCGCGCCCGCGTTTTTCCGCGATTCCTACTCAGAGATACCCGGTGCCCGTGATGCAAGCCGCCAAGCCGCTGTTCGATTATCCCAAGTTCTGGGCCGAGTGTTTCGGCCCGGCGCCGTTCCTGCCCATGAGCAGGGAAGAGATGGATCAGCTGGGCTGGGATTCCTGCGACATCATCATCGTCACCGGGGATGCCTACGTCGACCATCCGTCGTTCGGCATGGCCATCATCGGCCGCCTGCTGGAAGCCCAGGGTTTCCGCGTGGGCATCATTGCCCAGCCGGACTGGCGCTCGAAGGACGACTTCATGAAGCTCGGCCAGCCGAACCTGTTCTTCGGCGTGGCGGCGGGCAACATGGACTCGATGATCAACCGCTACACCGCGGACAAGAAGATCCGCAGCGATGACGCCTATACCCCGGGCGGCCTTGCCGGCAAGCGCCCGGATCGCGCCAGCCTGGTCTACAGCCAGCGCTGCAAGGAAGCCTACAGCGAGACGCCGGTGGTGCTCGGCGGCATCGAGGCCTCGCTGCGCCGCATCGCCCACTACGACTACTGGCAGGACAAGGTACGCCGCTCCATCCTGATGGACGCCACCGCCGACATCCTGCTGTACGGCAACGCCGAGCGTGCCGTGGTGGAGATCGCCCAGCGCCTGGCCGCCGGCCAGTCGGTCGAGCAGATCACCGACGTGCGCGGCACCGCCTTCGTGCGCCGCGACACTCCCGAGGGCTGGTTCGAGGTGGACTCTACCCGTATCGACCGTCCGGGCAAGGTCGACAAGATCATCAACCCCTACGTGAACACCCAGGACACCGCCGCCTGCGCCATCGAGCAGGAGAAGGGCGAGCAGGAAGACCCGAACGAAGCCAAGGTCGTGCAACTGCTGGCTCACCCGCGCCTGGAGCGCGAGCGCACAGTGATCCGCCTGCCATCGTTCGAAAAGGTCCGCAGCGACGCGGTCCTCTACGCCCACGCCAACCGCGTGCTGCACCTGGAGACCAACCCCGGCAACGCCCGCGCCCTGGTGCAGAAGCATGGCGAGGTGGACGTGTGGTTCAACCCGCCGCCCATCCCGATGAGCACCGAGGAAATGGACTACGTGTTCGGCATGCCCTATGCGCGCGTGCCGCACCCGGCGTACGGCAAGGAAAAGATCCCGGCCTACGAGATGATCCGTTTCTCGGTGAACATCATGCGTGGCTGCTTCGGCGGCTGCACCTTCTGCTCCATCACCGAGCACGAGGGGCGGATCATCCAGAACCGTTCCCACGAGTCGATCCTCGCCGAGATCGAGGAAATGAAGAAGGTGCCGGGCTTCACCGGGGTCGTCTCCGACCTGGGCGGGCCGACCGCCAACATGTACCGCATCGCCTGCAAGGACCCGGAGATTGAGCGTCACTGCCGCAAGCCGTCCTGCGTGTGGCCGGGCATCTGCGAGAACCTCAATACCGACCATTCCTCGCTCATCGAGCTGTACCGCAAGGCCCGCGCCCTGCCGGGGGTGAAGAAGATCCTGATCGCTTCCGGCCTGCGCTATGACCTCGCCGTGGAATCCCCGGAATACGTCAAGGAGCTGGTCACGCACCACGTCGGCGGCTACCTGAAGATCGCCCCGGAGCACACCGAGGAAGGTCCGCTGTCGAAGATGATGAAGCCGGGCATCGGCACCTACGATGCCTTCAAGCGCATGTTCGAGAAGTTCTCCAAGGAGGCGGGCAAGGAGCAGTACCTGATCCCGTACTTCATCGCGGCGCACCCGGGCACCACCGACGAGGACATGATGAACCTCGCCCTGTGGCTCAAGCGCAACGGCTTCCGCGCGGACCAGGTGCAGGCCTTCTATCCCTCGCCGATGGCCAGCGCCACCGCCATGTACCACTCGGGCAAGAACCCGCTGCGCAAGGTGACCTACAAGAGCGACGGCGTGACCATCGTCAAGAGCGACCAGCAGCGCCGCCTGCACAAGGCCTTCCTGCGCTACCACGACCCGAAGGGCTGGCCGATGCTGCGCGAGGCCCTGGAGCGCATGGGCCGCGCCGATCTGATCGGCAACGGCAAGCACCACCTGATCCCGACCTACCAGCCGCAGACCGACGAGTACCAGAGCGCACGCCGCAAGAACTCCACCCCGGCCGGCAGCAAGAAGGCCGGCAAGCCGCTGCTGACCCAGCACACCGGGCTGCCGCCGCGCGCCAGCAATGGCTCCAAGCCCTGGAACAAGGCCGAGGAAGGCAAGGCCAGCGGCTACGCCAAGGGCAAGAAGCGCACCACCAAGCGGCAGCCGAACATCCCGCGCTGATCCGTCTGCCCTGTGCTGTGAAAAAAGGCGTGCCCGCTAAGCGGTCACGCCTTTTTGCTGGAAGAAGCCCACGTAGGCCTTGTCGACCTTGAGGATGTGGTGGGTCAGCCAGTCCTTGAGCAGCTCCAGCGCCTCCAGCGACACCGCCTCGCCATCCTCGTGGCGATAGAGCAGGTCGATGATCTGCCGGTTGAAGCGGTCGTGCTCGGCGCGGTGCGCCTCTTCCCCCGGATAACCCAGGCGCTGGAACAGCACTTCCTCGACGATGAAGTGGTTCATCGTGTACTCCACCAGTTGCTCCAGCAGTTCGCCGATCGGCTGGCCCGTGCCCTCGGCGCCGTCGAGGTTGTCGTACAGCGCATTGGTGAGGTCGACCAGCCAGCGGTGCTGCTGGTCGATCCGCTCGATTCCGATCACGAAGTCGTCGTTCCAGGGCATGAAGCTCATCCGTGCACTCCTTGGGTTGGATGCGCAGATCATCCCGATCCGCCATCGGCCAGCAGTGACATCAATCAATCAAAGTGCGAAGTGTCTGAAGGACTGGCGTGGCGCGGGGTGTAGGAGTATTCTCGGGCTCAACTGGTACCATAGTTCCATATCATAAGAACAAGACCGGAGCCCGCCATGCGTCTCGCAACCCTATCCCTTCTCGCCCTCTCCATTGCCCTGGCCGCCTGCGGCGAAGGCGACAAGCCCAGCGCCGCGGTCAGTGCGGATTTCCAGAAGGACCTGCAGGCCCGCCTGATCAAGGCCAAGGCTGGCGATGTCATCGACATTCCCGCCGGCACCTACCACCTGGACCGCAGCCTGAGCCTGAAAGTGGACGGCGTGACCATCCGCGGCGCCGGGATGGACAAGACCATCCTCAGCTTCAAGAACCAGAAGGCCGGCGCCGAGGGCCTGTTCGTCGACGCCTCCGACTTCACCCTGGAGAACCTCGCCATCGAGGACACCAAGGGCGACGGGCTGAAGGTCATCGGCGGCAAGAACATCGTCATCCGCAACATCCGCACCGAGTGGACCAACGGCGCCTCGACCGATAACGGCGGCTACGGCATCTACCCGGTGCAGACCGAGAACACCCTGCTCGAAGGCAACGTCGCCATCGGCGCGTCCGACTCGGGCATCTACGTCGGCCAGTCGCGCAACGTGATCGTTCGCAACAACCGCGCCGAGCGCAACGTCGCCGGCATCGAGATCGAGAACACCATCGGCGCCGACGTCTACAACAACGTCGCCACCGACAACACCGGCGGCATCCTCGTCTTCAACATGCCCAACCTGCAGCAGCCGGGGCGCGGCACACGCGTCTTCGACAACGACGTGCAGGGCAACAACCACGAGAACTTCGGCCACAAGGGCACACCGGTGGCCAGCGTGCCGGCGGGCTCGGGCGTGGTGGTGAACTCCAACGACGACGTGGAGATCTTCAACAACAGGATCGGCAACCACAAGACCGCCAACGTCATCATCAGCAGCTACTTCAGCACCAACTACTCGGACAAGGCCACCCAGCCGAACTTCGACCCCTATCCCGAAGGCATCTTCATCCACGGCAACACCTTCGGCCCCGGCGGCGACAGCCCCGACCACCTGGAGCTGAAAGCGCTCAAGGTCGCCAAGTTCGGTCTCACCGGGCGCCTGCCGGACATCCTCTGGGACGGCTACTTCAACGACAAGAAACTGGTCGACGGCAAGCTGCCCGAAGCCCTGGCCATCTGCATCGACAACGGCAACGCCGGCATCGTCAACGTCGACGGCCCCAACGGCTACAAGAACATCAGCACCGACATGAGCTCGCACCAGTGCAAGCTCAAGCCGCTGCCGAAGATCGAACAGGCCGGCCTGGGTGAAAAAGGCAACAAGGCATGATCAAACCCGCTTCGTTCCTGTTGTCGCTCGCCTTGGCCATGTTGATGGCCGGGTGCGGGCAGGAGAGCAAGCCGCGTTACCAGCCCGAAGGCGACGACTATCCGGAAAAGCTCAGTGGCTGGGGCATGCTGCACCTGGCGGACGGCCACCTGACACCGTCCGCCGAGGTGCTGCCCTATGACCTGAACACCCCGCTGTTCACCGACTACGCGCACAAGCTGCGCACCCTGTGGATGCCCGATGGGCAGTCGGCGCAGTACGCCGAGGACCGCTTCGACTACCCCGTCGGCACCGTGCTGACCAAGACCTTCTATTACCCGAAGGACGCCCAGGGCAACCTGCTGCAGAACAGCCAGGACGACCGCGATCCCAAGGCCGGGCTGGACATGGGCAAGGTCCACCTGGTGGAAACCCGCGTGCTGGTGCGGCAGAAGGGCGGCTGGGCGGCGCTGCCCTATGTGTGGAATGCCGACCAGAGCGAAGCGACCCTGGAGCTCGCCGGCGACAGTCCGGCGCTGGAGCTGACCGCCGCGGACGGCAAGAAGACCGCCTTCACCTACATGGTGCCGGACGCCAACCAGTGCTCCGAATGCCACGCCGAGCAGAAGGGCGGCGGTATCGCTCCGCTGGGCCCCAAGGCGCGGCACCTGAACAAGGACTTCGCCTACGCAGGTGGCAGCGAGAACCAGCTGCAGCACTGGCAGGCGCGCGGCTTCCTCAAGGGGCTGCCGGCGCTGGCGCAGGTGCCGCAGAACGCTTTGTGGGGGCATCCGCGTCCCGGCGAGGACCTGGAGAAACAGGCGCGCAGCTACCTCGACGCCAACTGCTCCCACTGCCACAACCCCAAGGGCGCGGCGCGCACCTCGGGTCTCTACCTCGACCCGCACACGCCGGTCTCCATCGCCTACGGCCTCTGCAAACCGCCGGTGGCGGCGGGCGGCGGCACCGGTGGGCGGCTGGAAGACATCCATCCCGGCAGCCCGGACAAGTCGGTACTCAGCTACCGCGTCGGCAGCGACAAGCCGGGCGACATGATGCCCGAGCTGGGCCGCACCCTGGTGCACCGCGAAGGGCTGGAACTGCTCGACCGCTGGATCGCCTCGCTGCCCGGCGGCTGCTAGTGGAATGAGGCCCGGAGCCCGCCAGGGCTCTGGGCTGCGCGCTGTACCGAGCAAACGGCCAGGGGCGTGCTAGCGTTCATCTGGTCCCTTTCCCTCGCAGGTGCGCTTCCATGGACGATACGAACATCATCAATGTGGGTACGGAGAAGTTCAACGCACTGTGGGCGACGGTTTCGCAGTACGCGCTCGCCTTCGGTGTGAAGATTCTCGTCGCCATTCTCTTCTGGGTCCTCGGCCGCTGGCTGATCAGCTTCGCGGTCGGCCTGGTGGAGAAGGCATTGGCCAGGCAGAGCGTCGACCCGACGGTGCTGCGCTACGTCGGCTCCTTCATCACCGTCACCCTGAACATCCTCCTGGTCGTCGGCATCCTCGGCTACTTCGGCGTGCAGACCACCAGCCTCGCCGCGCTGATCGCCGCCATCGGCCTGGCCATCGGCATGGCCTGGTCCGGCCTGCTGGCCAACCTCGCGGCCGGCGGCTTCATCATCGTCCTGCGGCCGTTCAAGGTCGGCGACTTCGTCTCCGCCGGCGGCGTCACCGGCACCGTGAAGGAGATCGGCCTGTTCGCCACCGCCATCAACACTCCGGACAACGTCCTGACCCTGGTGGGGAACAACAAGATCTTCGGCGACACCATCCAGAACTTCAGCCACAACACCTTCCGCCGCGTAGACCTCAAGGCGCAGCTCTCCGGCGCTGCTGACTACCAGGCTGCTGCTGCGGTACTCAAGCAGCGCATCGCGGCGATCCCCAACGTGCTGAGCGACCCGCCGGTGGATGTGGAAATCCTCGAGTTCAACCTCGTCGGCCCGGTGCTGGCGGTGCGTCCGTACTGCCACAACGACAACTACTGGCAGGTCTATTTCGACACCAACCGCACCATCAAGGAAGCCCTGGGCACCGACTTCCCGGCACCGATGCCGGCGCAGACGGTGATCGTGCAGCAGTCGGCGAACGGCTAACGGAGCCAGATCCTACAAAGGCCACCGAGAGGTGGCCTTTTGCATTTCAAATGCTGACATTCTGGAAGTGCGCAAAGGGGGGGATTTTTAAAGGGGGAAATTCTCAGTGACTGGCTGAAGTAGAAGACCAGAAAATAAATCTGTCCCCTTTTTTATAGCTTTGTGTGGCAGGTTTTCGGGGTGTTATCTTCAAAGATTGTGCTTGCAATTGCCTTTGTTTTTTTATCTATTTTCACGTTTATAAATTCATCTCCACATTTTGATTGTGCTTCGACGAATGTTTTTGTTTTTTTGTTGTACAAGAAAATTCTGTATATGTCGTATACTCCCTTTCCATCGTCAGAATGCCATATGGAAAAGTCTAGATTTTTATCAAAATCATAGTCGTAAATTTCTATATTTAATGTTTTTTCTGTGTCAAATTCTATTTTCTTCTCTAGCTTGTCTCCGTTGACTATCTCTACTTCGTTATTCTTTATTTTTATCGTGGTTTTGTTGTCGCCTGACGGAAAGAAGTCAATGATCTCTGCGTTGGTGGATGTTGTAGCAGTCGCGGCGAGGATAGAACCTGCTAGAGCTATTGTTTTTACATTCATCATGATGTCAGTGCTTACTCTGTTTTTAAGGTATTTATTAGCTTCAGTCTCCAGTCGTTGTTGGGGACGGTTTTTCTTAGAGGCTCAGGCTCGCAAAGAGAGATAACTATGCTTTCTAGTTTTCCTTTTACTATTCCGTCTATGCATTCATATGTCTTGGAGGTGTATTCTGATCTTTCTGAGTTGGGGTCTTCTTTAATGTATGTTACTTTTAGTCTGGTAATGCGTATGTTGCTGCCGGGGAAGGCTTTTTGTGGTTTGTATTTTTCTTTGCTTATGATTGATTGCGTGAAGTCCCTTGCGTCATCGCTGTATGATTCTCTTTGAGGATATGTGGAGCCTTTCGGGATTTTACTTCCCTTGATTACTCCAGAGTTTATGTTGGCATTGCTTTCGGCGAAGATCATTCCAGATATAGGGCTCGATTCGTATAGTAAGGTGCATACGTCGGCTCCGTGTAGTAGTTTCTTATCGGACTTCAATGAAAATCCACAGGTTTTTTTTAGATCGTATGAGTGATTGGTTTCTATTGTTGAGTTATTGGCGGCATGAAGAATAATTGATGTCAGTGAGGTCGCGATCAGAAGGGTTAATCTCATTTTCTTATGTTTCCGCCAGGAAGTGTTGTGATCGTATCATCGCTTAGATCTTTGTATGCGTGTTTGAAGTACCGGATGCGATTGTCTAAGTGTAGCGCTGCACGGTTTACTTGCCGGGTAACGTTCAGTACATCCGCCCTAACAGCATCAATGTCGCTCATGGTTGAGAATGTCACTCTATCGGCTCTCGTGTTTATGTTTATCTTTCCATCTAGAATCCAAGAGTATGGGTGCGGGCTCCCCGGAGGGTTTGATACTCGATCCCTAGTTTTTTCCGCTGTCCAGTAATATCCCGATGCATCAGATGCAACGTAGCTGTTTGATTGGAGTAATAGTTGATTTGGCTCGGAAGTGAAGTCTAATCTCCGGAATCTCTGGTAGTTCGTGTAGCCGACTCTTCCTGTTACCTGAATTACACCTCTTCCTCTAAATCTGACACCATCCCCCGGATTGATGTTGCCCAGATCGGCACGCCCCTCGTATGCTGCCCCACTAGCGTACTCTCTTACGGTCTGCATACCATCAGTTTCTTGGACGATTTGCCCCCAGAAATGAGCTGTGCGCAAAGGCGTGTTTATTAAGTATTTCGATCTTGTTTTGTTTAAAGATATCCACATTGTTCCAGGCATTATCTGGGTGTTGGTTGAGTTTCCAGTTGAAATATTTCTCAAAGCTGATTCGTAGTTGAGATTTAATCCTGTGGCTGGTAATAATTGAGCCATTTCAATTTTGCTTAACCATCCACATGTTCTCAGGTGTGATATAAAATCCTTCGGTGGAAAGCGCCAATGCTTGCTTTCTATATCCGTTAAGTTGGCCTCTTCCCAAAACGCCAATGCCTCCTGATGCTTCTTAAGGTCCTTGAAGTCATCCTCCGACATAGGCCCACCCTCCGCGACTTTCAATAGCCAGTCATAGCGCGCGTTGAAATCATCGCGCGCCCATTCGGTAGGGAATTTGCAGATCAGGCGCTTGAGCGTGCCTTGTGCTTGGGAGTCAACGAGCCTGGCGGTATTCAGCTCCCGCTCGGCGACGTACTGCTCGGACAACCGGAGCTTGTCTCCCTCCGGAAGTCCGTCGTACTCCGCAGAAATGGCGATGCTGACTGCATCGGGGTGGCGGGGCCGGGGGCCGGTGAGGGA
>NZ_JBGLYK010000099.1:0-19490 GCF_047304025.1 Pseudomonas sp. Pseusp97
CGTTGGGGGTTGGGCGTTGGGCGTTGGGCGTTGGGCGTTGGGCGTTGGGCGAGAGTGTAGGAGCGAGCTTGCTCGCGAACCTCGCCGCCGCAGAAGCGCAGGGTGCAAGTCCCGGCACGGATTATCCGCCGATACCCGACGGCGAATAACGCTGGCGCGTTATGCGCCCTACAGAGCGGGCACGCACCAATGGGGGAAATGGCGTAGGAGCGGACTTCGTCCGCGATGGCATCCGGCGCGATGCGGACCTGTCGCGGACGAGGGCCGCTCCTACGCAAAGCTACGCGCTTACTGGATCTCTTCCGGGGTGACGATCACCCAGTTCTTGTCGGCGGTGACCGGCTGGCCGAGCTTGGCCTGCGCCTCGGCGTTCTTCTTGATCATGCCGTTCAACTGGTCCATGTACTTGGCCTTGCGGTTGATCCACAGGTGCACGCCGTTCTCGGCGGTGCCGTTGAACAGCATGTAACCATCGCTGCTGGGGGTGTCGCCGCCGACCAGGATGGGCTTCTTCCACTGGTCGATGTAGGTGAGGATGGCCGCCTGCTTGCCGGCCATCCAGGTCGCCGGGGTCCACAGGTAGGGGGTGATTTCCAGGTCCTGGTTGGCCTTGGGATCGTACTTGCCTTCGCTGATCTGCTTGCGCGCGGTGGTCAGGGCGCCGCTCTGGCGGTCCTTGAGCAGGGTGGTGACGCCGATGACGTTCTCGGGCTTCACGTTGTAGCCGTACTTGGGATCGCTGGCGACCATGCGCACCAGCTCCTCGTGGGCAGCGGTCATCACGTAGACCTCGATGCCGTTCTCCATCAGCTTGTTGTACAGCTCGGTCTGCCCGGTGAAGACCTTGGGCGGGTTGATCTCGATGGTCTTGACCACGTCGCCTTCGTAGTAGGTGCTGGGCACCGGCTTGCCGTAGGCCATCAGCTCGTCGACGTAGCCCTTGAGCTCTTTCAGGGTGAAGCCGGAGAACACCTGGGCGACCCAGGGGTAGCAGACCAGGTCATCGACCTCGCAGAGGCGGTAGTAGTAGCTGTTGAGGCTTTCCTTGTGGCCGTTGACGTCCTTGAAGGGAATCAGCTTGAGCGAGGGGTCGAGCTTCTCGCGGGTCAGCACGCCTTTCATTTCGAGGAAGGGCAGCAGCGATTCCTCGAGGTCGTAGCGGTAGCTGGTGTTGTCCATGTCGAAGACCGCGAAGGCGCCCTTGTTGGCGTTGGCGGCGATCAGGGCGTCGAGCTGCTTGGCGGCCGGCGCGGGCCAGTGCTTGAGTTCGGTCGCGGCGAAAGAGGTGCTGGCGAGCCCGGCCAGAATCAGGCCGGCGAGCAAGGTGCGCATGGGCTTCATGGATTTTCCCCGAGTGGTGGTTGGCGAGCTTTATTGGAATCGACGCGGCCGTCAGGGCCTGCGCTGGACTAGTCCAGCAATGACCCTAGCAAAGCGCTGTTTCAGCTCTGCGACGGCAGCGACGTAAAGCATCGCGAGGACGGCAGGACGTACCCATCCACGCCACGCGGCTTTGCTGGCGACGAGGACTGGTCTAGCTCACCGCGCGGCGCAGGCGACCAGGGGCGTCTCCGTAGGTCTCCTTGAACTTCTTGGTGAAGGACGCCTGGGACTGGTAGCCGACCTGCGCGGCGATATCGGTGAGGCTCAGTTGCGAGCTGCTCAACAGGCGGTGGGCCAGTTCCATGCGTACTTTCGTCAGCAGCGCCCAGGGCGACAGCCCCGCCACCTGGGTGAACAGGCGCATGAAGGTGGCGCGGGACATGCTGGCGCGCTCGGCCAGGGCCTCGATGGTCCACGGGTGTGCGGGGTCGTCGAGCATCGCCTGCCAGGCGCGGCTCAGGCGCTTGTCGGCCAGCAGCGCCAGGGTGCCGCTGCTGGGCGCGTGCTCCTGCAGGTAAACGCGCAGGATCAGGGTGAACAGCGCAGACGACAGCGCATCGACCAGGAAGCGCGCGCCCGCCTGGTTGCCGTCCGCCTCGCCGCGCAGCAGGCCGACCAGCGCTGCCAGTTGCTCGCTCAGGCCCAGCGCCTGGCTGGAGATGTTGAGGAATGCCGGCAGCGCGCCGATCAATAGCGATTCGCGCTGGTAGTGGAAGCTGCCGCAGAGAATATCCAGCGCCTCGCCTTGGCTACCGAGGCGGTGCACCGGCAGCAGGCCGTCCTGGCTGACCTGGGTGGGTACCGGGCTGACCTTCGGCCCCCGGCTGCGCAGCAGGTGCGCGCCTCCGCGGGGGAAGACCAGGATGTCGCCGGCTTTCAGTTGAAGGATTTGGCCGTCAGGTATTTCTGCCTGACAACGCCCCGACAGCAGGATGTGGTACTGCGCCACGCCGCCCGGCGCCTGCTCATGGTCCAGCGCCCAGTCGCCCTGAAGGTGGCAGCGCAGGTCGAGGCTGCCGCGCAGGCCGGCGAGCTGGATCAGGCGGTCGATGGAGTTCATGGCGTTCCACACGCAGGAAAGGGCCTTCAGATTACGCGTGGGATCGGCCAAGTAAATGCGCCTACCTCCTTGTTTCCCGCCTTCGTACTCCCTTGGTGCGAAAGTCAAAAGCCGACAGAAACGCATCCGAGACCCACCGACAAAAACCCGAGCACAACGCGCAAGAAGCGCAGCGGCGCGATTCCGACAATGGGCACTCCTGATTTCAACCGACTCGCAAGGAGTTCCCCATGACCTTTCCCATCACCCAGGGCCTGCAGGCGCTGAGCCGCCTCGATCACCTCGGCGCCAACCTGATGCGCGTCGCCATCGCCGTGGTGTTCATCTGGATCGGCGCGCTGAAGTTCGTGCCCTACGAGGCCGACAGCATCACGCCCTTCGTCGCCAACAGTCCCTTCATGTCGTTCTTCTACGAGCACCCCGAGGACTACCGCGCGCACCTCACCCACGAGGGCGAGCTGGATGTGCAGAAGCGCGCCTGGCAGACCGTCAACAACACCTACGGCTTCTCCAGTGGCCTGGGCGTGGTGGAGCTGAGCATCGCCCTGCTGGTGCTGCTCAACCCGCTGTCGCGGCGCCTGGGTCTGCTGGGTGGCTTGCTGTCGTTCGGCACGCCGCTGGTAACGCTGACCTTCCTGATCACCACGCCGGAGGCCTGGGTGCCGGCGCTGGGCGACGCACAGCACGGCTTCCCCTACCTGTCCGGCGCGGGCCGGCTGGTGCTCAAGGACACCCTGATGCTCGCCGGCGGCCTGCTGGTGATGGCCGACTCCGCCCGCTCGCTGCTGCGCGAACGCGCCTGATCAAAATCTTCTGAAGGAAGCACACCATGAAAGCGCTGATCGCCCTGATCCTCACCACCCTGTTCGTCGCCGCATGCGGCACCGTGCCGGCCCACGACAAGCCCGACGTGCACCGGGTCATCTCCATCACCGATACCCAGCAAGCCTGCGGCATCGTGCCGGTGACCATGGTCTACGAGGATGCCCAGGCCCAGCAGCACGAGCTGCACTACCAGGTCTGGGCCAATGGTTGCAGCGGCGACTGATCCGACCCGCCGCCGGGCTCAGTCGAGCAGTTCCACCGGCGGCAACTGCATGGCCTGGACTTCGGTCTGCAGGAAGTCGCGCAGTCGGCGCAGCCGCTCCTGGTGCCGGCGCGCACGGGGCCAGACCAGGTAGTAGCTCTCGCCGCTGGCCACCGCGCTGGGCCAGGGCAAGGCCAGGCGGCCCTGGTTGGCATCCTCGGCGACCATCACCAGGTCGCCGATGGAGACGCCGTAGCCGCGCGTGGCGGCGACAATGCCCAGCTCCAGCGTGTCGAACACCTGCCCGCCCTTGAGCGAGACCTGTTCCCCCAGGCCCATGCGTTGCAGCCAGCGCCGCCAGTCACGGCGGTCGGGCGTGGGATGCAGCAGCTCGGCGCCGGCCAGTCGCCCGGCGTCCCAGGGGCCGTCTGCCAGCAGCGCGGGCGCGCCGACGGGAATCAGCCATTCGGGGAACAGCAGGGTGGCTTCCCAGTCCGGCGGGAAGTGCCCGGAGCTCAGCAGCACCGCGCAGTCGAAGGGCTCATGGACGAAATCCACGCGGTCCACGTCCATCCACGCACTGGTCAGCTGCACCTCGATATCGCTGTGCTGCATGCGGAACTTGCTCAGCCGCGCCAGCAGCCAGCGCATGGTCAGGGTGGAGGGTGCCTTCAGGCGCAGCACGCCCTCCTCGGCACGCAGGCTGGCGCAGGCGCGCTCCAGCGCATCGAAGCCATCGCGCAGGCCGGGCAACAGCATCCGCGCGGTTTCGGTCAGTTCCAGCTGGCGGCCGCGACGCTGGAACAGGCGGCAGGCGAAGTGCTCCTCCAGGGTCCTGATGTGCCGGCTCACCGCGCTCTGGGTGATCGCCAGTTCCTCGGCGGCGCGGGTGAAGGACGCATGCCGGGCGGCCGCCTCGAAGGCGCGCAGGGCATAAAGGGGCGGCAACTGGCGGTTCATGGCGGGCTCCGGATAACGTCATGCATGAGTATGACTCATGGATGGCATCGCATTTTTCCTTTTGTGCCCGCATCCACGGCGGCCGGAGAATGGGCGACTCCCTACCGATGCGGCGCCTGCCGCTTGCTGAGCCTGACTCATGAAACGCCTGTACCGTGACGAACTTGCCGCCATCCTTCGCCTCGCCGGCCCGCTGATCGCCGCGCAGCTGGCCTACGTGGCCATGGTGTTCACCGACACCGTGATGATGGGCAAGCTCGGCCGCGAGGCGCTGGCCGCCGGCGGGCTTGGCGCGTCGACCTATGCGCTGGTGTCGACCTTCTGCGTCGGCGTGGTGGCGGCCACCGGCAACCTGGTGGCGATCCGGCATGGCGCGAAGGACACCCGCGGCGTGGTGCAGGCGACCCAGGCCGGCCTGTGGATCGGCGGCGCCCTGGCGCTGCTGGCGGGCCTGCTGCTGTGGAACCTCGGGCCGGTCCTGATTGCCTTCGGCCAGGCGCCGGAGACGGTCGCGGGCACCATGAGTTTTCTGCACAGCATCATCTTCGCCCTGCCCGGCTACATGGCCTTCATGGTGCTGCGCGGCTTCACCAGCGCCATCGAGCGGCCCGGCCCGGTCATGGCCATCAGCCTGATCGGCGCGCTGGCCAACTTCGCCCTCAATTACGCCTTCATCGAGGGACTGTTCGGCCTGCCGCGCCTGGGGCTCGCGGGGATCGGCATGGTCACCGCGGTGGTGATGAACACGCTGCCGGTGATCTTCGCCCTTTACCTGCGCTGGCACCGGGCGTACGCGCCGTACCCGCTGCTGGCCGGCCTGTCGAAACCGGACGTCAAGGTGATCGGTGAATCCCTGCGCCTGGGGATTTCCATCGGCGGCACCTACGCGGTGGAATCGGGCATGTTCACCGTGGCGACCCTGTGCATGGGCGTGATCGGCAACACCGCGCTGGCGGCGCACCAGATCGCCATCCAGTCGGTGTACGTGGCCTTCATGGTGCCCATGGGGATTTCCTACGCGGTAACCTTCCGCATCGGCCAGCACTACGGCGCCGGCCGGCTGGTGGATGCGCGCCGCGCCGGGCGGCTGGGCATCGGCTTCGGCGCCAGCTGCATGTTCGCCTTCGCCGCGCTGTTCTGGCTGGCGCCGGAGCTGGTCATCGGCCTGTTCATCGACCACCAGGACCCGGCCAACCGCGAGGTGGTGCAACTGGCCGTCAGCCTGCTGGCCATTGCCGCGTGGTTCGAGCTGTTCGACGGCACCCAGTGCATTGCCATGGGTGCGATCCGCGGGCTGAAGGACGCGCGCACCACCTTCTTCGTCGGGCTGGCCGGCTACTGGCTGGTGGGCGTGCCGATGGCGCTGTTGCTGACCTTCCCGCTGGGCTGGGGGCCGAGTGGCGTGTGGTGGGGGTTGGCCTCCGGGCTGGCCTGCGCGGCCATCGGGCTGACCCTGGCGTTCGAGGCGAAGACCTCGCGCCTGCTGCGCCCGCGTACGGCCGGCGCAGCACTGGCTGTGCTGGCGGGCCGCTAGCTGACCGAATCCTGCATGCGCAGCGCGCGGTTGGCGCCGAACACCAGGAACCGCGCCAGCTCGGCCAGCGGCAGCGGGCGGCTGATCCAGTAGCCCTGCACCTGGTCGCAACCGAACTGGCGCAGCTCGTCCTGCTGGGCGATGGTCTCGACGCCCTCGGCGACCACTTCCAGGTTCAGGTTGTGCGCCAGGTTGATCATGGCCTTCACCAGTTGCAGGTTTTCCGGGCGCTCGTGCATGTCGCCGACGAAGCTCTTGTCGATCTTCAACAGGGTGATGGGCAGGCTGCTCAGGTGCACGAAGGACGAGAAGCCGGTGCCGAAATCGTCCAGCGAGAAGCGCACGCCCAGGCGGCCGAGGGCCTGCATGGTCTGCTGGACCTGGTCGCTGCGGCGCATCACGGCGGTTTCGGTGAGTTCGAACTCCAGCCACTGGGCGTCGACGCCGCGCTCGCGGATCAGGCGCTCCAGGGTCGGCAGCAGCTGGCTGTCCTGGAACTGGCGGAACGACAGGTTCACCGCCATATGCAGCGGCGGCAGGCCACGCCCGCGCAGCCACTGCATGTCGCGCAGGGCGCGGGAAATGACCCAGTAGCCCAGCGGCACGATCAGCCCGCTTTCCTCGGCCAAGGGCACGAAGTCGCCCGGCGTCAGCAGGCCGCGCTCGGGATGGCGCCAGCGCACCAGCGCTTCGAGGCCGACGATCTGCCCGCTGTGCAGGTCCAGGCGCGGCTGGTAGTGCAGTTCCAGTTCGTCACGGCGCAGCGCCCGGCGCAGTTCGCTTTCCAGGTCGGCAAGGCTGCGCGCGCCGCGGTTGATGCGTTCGTCGAAGACGTGGAAGGTGCAGCCCTGGCGCGACTTGGCCTGCTGCATGGCGATGTGCGCGTGCCACAACAGCGGGTCGGCGGCTTCGCCGGCGCGGGCGTGGGCGACACCCAGGCTGCAGCCCAGCAACAGGCTTTCGCCTTCGACCCAGTAGGGTTCGCCCAGGGATTCGACGATCAGCTCGGCGATCTTCTCCACCCGCGCCGGGTCGCGGCGGGTGTCCAGCAGCAGGGCGAACTCGTCGCTGCCCAGGCGGGCAATGTCGTCGCCGTTGTCCAGGTGCGCCTTCAGGCGCGCCACCACCTGCAGGATCAGGCGGTCGCCGGCCTGGTGGCCGAGGGCGTCGTTGACGTGGCGGAAGTTGTCCAGGTCCAAGTGGCCGAGCGCCAGGCCGCGTCCTTCGCTCTCGCTCAAGCGGGCGGCGAGCAGGGTCTGGAAGCCCTGGCGGTTGGCGATGCCGGTCAGCGGGTCCTGTTCGGCCAGGCTCTGCAGGGTGTTCTGCAGCGAGGTGCGTTCACGCACGTAACGCAGGGTGCGGCGCAGGACTTCGACGCTGAGGGATTCGGCCACCAGGTAATCGGCGACGCCGACCGGTTCTTGCGCGGGCTCGCGCTCCAGCAGCAGGACCAGCGGCAGGTGGCATTGGTGAGCAGACGGCAATTTGCCGGGCGTGGCGAGCACCAGGCCGACCTGATCCTCGTCGAACAGGCTGCTGGCGGCCTGCCAGGACGGGGCCGTGATCAGCGAATAGCCCTGCCCCAACGCGGCCAGATGCCCGCGCAGTAGCTGGGCCCACTGCGGCGCTTCCGCCAGCAGGAGCAGGCGCGTTGGTTCGACCGACGCTGCCAAGCGACCCCCATGAATCTCGAGAAAGGGGAGAACTCCAGGCACCATCCCTGCGCCCACTTCTCCCGGTTTTGAAGCGACGCCATCCGGACATCCCACGGATGTAAACGAAACTTCAGAGAAACTCTTAAGAGTTTTCTTCAAGTATTGCTGTCACAAGCCTAATACATGTACAGATTTATCCAAAATACATAAGGACGATCGTGTCACAGATCGCCGCTATTCCGAGCGGCACCCCGACGCCTGGCACGGCCTGCTAGAATACGCCCCCGCTCCACTACAGACCCCCGCCTTTCATGTCCCGACTCAATCCTCGGCAGCAAGAGGCCGTGAACTACGTCGGCGGCCCGCTCCTGGTGCTGGCCGGCGCCGGCTCCGGCAAGACCAGCGTGATCACCCGCAAGATCGCCTACCTGGTGCAGCAGTGCGGCATCCGCGCCCAGTACATCGTCGCCGTGACCTTCACCAACAAGGCCGCCCGCGAGATGAAGGAGCGCGTCAGCACCCTGCTGCGCCCCGGCGAGGGCAAGGGCCTGACCGTCTCGACCTTCCACAACCTGGGCCTGAACATCATCCGCAAGGAACACGCGGCCCTGGGCTACAAGCCCGGCTTCTCGATCTTCGACGAGAGCGATGTCAAGGCGCTGATGACCGACATCATGCAGAAGGAGTATTCCGGCGATGACGGTCTGGACGAGATCAAGGGCCTGATCGGCAGCTGGAAGAACGACCTGATCCTTCCGGAAGAGGCGCTGGAAAAGGCGCGCAACCCCAAGGAACAGACCGCCGCGATGGTCTACCTGCACTACCAGCGCACGCTCAAGGCGTACAACGCGGTGGACTTCGACGACCTCATCCTGCAGCCGGTGAAGCTGTTCCAGGAGCACCCGGAGATCCTCGACAAGTGGCGCAACCGCGTGCGCTACATGCTGGTGGACGAATACCAGGACACCAACGCCAGCCAGTACCTGCTGGTGAAGATGCTGGTGCAGCAGCGTGCGCACTTCACCGTAGTGGGCGACGACGACCAGTCGATCTACGCCTGGCGCGGCGCGCGCCCGGAAAACCTGATGCAGCTCAAGGAAGACTTCCCCTCGCTGAAGGTGGTGATGCTGGAGCAGAACTACCGCTCCACCAGCCGCATCCTGAAATGCGCCAACATCCTCATCGCCAACAACCCCCACGTGTTCGAGAAGCAGCTGTGGAGCGAGATGGGCGAAGGCGACCCGATCCGGGTGATCCGTTGCCGCAACGAGGAGTCCGAGGCCGAGCGGGTGGCGATGGAAATCCTCACCATCCACCTGAAGACGCAGCGGCCCTACAGCGAATTCGCCATCCTCTACCGGGGCAACTATCAGGCGAAGCTGATCGAGCTGAAACTTCAGCACCACCAGATTCCCTATCACCTGTCAGGCGGCACCAGCTTCTTCGGACGCCAGGAAGTGAAGGACCTGATGTCCTACTTCCGCCTGCTGGTGAACCCGGACGATGACAACGCCTTCCTCCGGGTGATCAACGTGCCGCGCCGCGAGATCGGCTCCACCACTCTGGAGAAGCTCGGCAACTACGCCACCGAGCGCGGCTGCTCGATGTTCAACGCCTCCGGCGAGCTGGGCCTGTCCGAACACCTGGACGCCCGCTACATCGAGCGCCTGCAGCGCTTCAAGCGCTTCATCGACAAGGTCCGCGAGCAGTGCGCCGGCAGCGATCCGATCGGCGCGCTGCGCAGCATGGTGATGGACATCGACTACGAGAACTGGCTGCGGCAGAACGCCTCCAGCGACAAGATCGCCGACTTCCGCATGGGCAACGTGTGGTTCCTCATCGAAGCGCTGAAGAACACCCTGGAGCGCGACGAAGAAGGCGACATGACCATCGAGCAGGCCATCGCCAAGCTGGTGCTGCGCGACATGCTCGAGCGCCAGCAGGAAGAGGAAGAAGGCGCCGACGGCGTGCAGATGATGACCCTGCACGCCTCCAAGGGCCTGGAATTCCCCTACGTGTTCATTCTCGGCGTGGAGGAAGAAATCCTCCCGCACCGCTCCAGCATCGAGGCCGACACCATCGAGGAAGAACGGCGCCTGGCCTACGTGGGCATCACCCGGGCGAAGAAGAACCTGGCCATGACCTTCGCCGCCAAGCGCAAGCAGTACGGCGAGATCATCGACTGCTCGCCCAGCCGATTCCTCGACGAACTGCCGCCCGAGGACCTGGTCTGGGAAGGCCAGGAAGACGCGCCGCAGGAGGTCAAGGTGGCCAAGGGCAACTCGGCGCTGGCGGATATCCGGGCGCTGCTCAAGCGTTGACCGCTTTACCTGTAGGGGCGAGCTTACTCGCGAAGGTATTTCTCGCCGGCACTTGAGAGCGAGTTCGCCTGTCAATTTCGTGCCAGGACTTTCCCTCTCCCCCGCCCTCTCCCTGAAAGGAGAGGGAGCTATCCGTGCCGGCTGATGCCGTGGTTTCTGCCGGCACCATCCAGTCCCCTCTCCCTTCGGAGCGGGGCGCGCAGCCAGGGTTAGGGAGAGGGCCGAGCCCAGCCACGGATTCCCCTACAGGCAACCACTCACGCTCCCGCCCATCGAAAAACTGTCCAATTGATCAGCAATTGCATTGGTCGGAACGTCGCGCACAGGGCCGGTGGCGTTGTAGAATTACGCGCTTCATCAGCGACAGTCGCTTTCGGAAGCACCCCCGTGAACACTCTCAAAGACAAAATCCGCAGCGAAGGCATCGTTCTTTCCGAACAGGTCCTCAAGGTAGACGCCTTCCTCAACCACCAGATCGACCCGGCGCTGATGAAGTTGATCGGCCACGAGTTCGCCGAACGCTTCAAGAACCAGGGCATCACCAAGATCGTCACCATCGAGGCCTCGGGCATTGCCCCGGCGATCATGGCCGGCCTCGAGCTGGGCATCCCGGTGATCTTCGCCCGCAAATTCCAGTCGCTGACGCTGAAGAACGACCTGCTGATCTCCAAGGTCTTCTCCTTCACCAAGCAGACCGAAAGCACCATCGCCATTTCTGCCAAGCACCTGACCGCCGCCGACCACGTGCTGGTGGTGGACGATTTCCTCGCCAACGGCCATGCCGCCAAGGCGCTGATCGACCTGATCCAGCAGGCGGGCGCCAGCATCGCCGGCCTCGGCATCGTCATCGAGAAGTCCTTCCAGGAAGGCCGCGCCCTGCTGGAAAGCGAAGGCTACCGCGTGGAATCCCTGGCTCGCGTGAAGTCGCTGGCGGGCGGTCAGGTCGAGTTTCTCGAGGACTGACCGTTTCCTGCGTAAAAAGGGGCGGGCGCCGAAAGGGCCCGCCTTTTTTCATGCCTGGCGGCAGAGTTCTCGTAGGAACGGACCTGTCCGAGATCCGCTGGCAGGCGGCGGTGCAGCCTGAAGGATTCGCGGACAGGGTCCGCTCCTACAAAAGCACCCGACCTGGCATCGACTGTAGGAGCGAGCTTGCTCGCGAAGCTCCTCGGAATGACGACGGTGCCGTGCGGTTCGCGAGCAAGCTCGCTCCTACAGACCCTACAGACCCTACAGACCCTACAGCTCCTGCTCGGCGCTGGCCTTCAGGCCGGCCAGCAGTAGGCGCTGGTAGAGCTCCTCGCGCAAGCCTTCGGGCCTGGCCAGGGCCATGCGCTCCAGATGATCCGGGAAGGCGTCCGGCTCCGGCGCATCCAGGGTCGCCTTGCCCAGTTCGAGTATTTCGCTCAGGCGCAGCTTGCTCTTCAGCCAACCCAGCGCCCGCAGCAGGTCGCGCTCGTGGTCGGTGAAATCGCAGCCCAGCGGGAACTCCGGCAGTAACTTGCGCAGCCCCCGAGTCGCCTCGCGCAGGCGCTCCGGGGTGTTGTTGCGGTAACGCGCCTCCAGTTCGAAATCCTTCGGCAGCTTGCCAGCCTCCTGGGCCTGGACGATCAGCTCGTCCTGGAAACGCGAGTCGGCGATGGCCAGCATCGCGGCGATCACCTCGGCGTCGTTCCTGCCGCGCAGGTCGGCGACGCCGTACTCGGTCACCACCATGTCGCGCAGGTGCCGGGGAATGGTGGTGTGGCCGTAGTTCCAGACGATGTTTGAGTTCAGCTCGCCCTCGGATTCGCGCCAGCTGCGCAGCATCAGGATGGAGCGCCCGCCTTCCAGCTCGTGGGCCTGGGCGACGAAGTTGTACTGCCCACCCACGCCGCTGAGGACGCGGCCGTCCTCCAGCTGGTCGGCCACGCCGGCACCCAGCAGGGTGACGGTGAAGGCGCTGTTGATGAAACGCGCGTCGCGGCGCTGCTCACGCTTGAGCTCTTCGTCGCGGTAGAGGTTGTTGACGAAGCCGATGCCGGTCATGCCGATCCCGGCCAGTTCTTCGCGGGGCATCTCGCGCAGGCGCCGGTAGAAGGCCTGCGGCCCGAGGAAGAAACCGCCGTGCAGCCAGACACCCGGTTCGGCGGGCGACGCCCCTGGTCGCGCCGCAACCCGCCGGCTCAACACCCCTGCCTCGGCCAGCGCCAGCAGGCCGGGAACGAACATTTCGCTGCAGCCATACAGGCCCTGCTCGAAGGTCGCGAGACCGCCGTCGCGCTCGATCAGCTCGGCGTGGCGCGCGGTGGATTCGAGGCGTTCGAGCAGCTCGCGATAACCGTCGTTGTTGCGCTGGCGGGTGAGCAGCGCCGAGGTCAGGGCGTCACCCATGGAGCCGATGCCGATCTGCAGGGTGCCGCCGTCACGTACCAGGGCGCTGGCATGCAGGCCGATGCAGTGGTCCTGCAGGCCCACCGGCAGGTTGGGTGTGGAAAACAGCGTGCTGTTGTCGCCCGGCGCGTCCACCAGCAGGTCGAAGAAGTCCTCGTCCACCTCGGCATCGCCGGGCATGTAGGGCAACTGGTCGTGGACCACGCCGACGATGACGATGGTCTCGCCCGCCGCACGACGACGCTGCAGCATCGGCAACAGGTCGAGGGTGATGTCCGGGTTGCAGGCCAGGCTCAGCTTGCCGGGCCGCTCCGGATCACGCGCCACCAGCTGGGCGACGGCATTGACGCCCTTGGCGTTGATATCGCGCGCCACGTGGCTGTAGTTGCAGCTGATGTAGTTCTGCTGCGCCGGCGCGCTGTCGAGCAGGCTGCCGGGCTGCAGGTAGAACTCCTCGACGCGGATGTTCTCCGGCAGGCTGCCGCTGCGCAGGTCGTGCAGGTAGTCCAGCTCGGGATAGTCGCCATAGATGCGCTCGACGAAGGGTTCGAGGAAGCGCCGTTGCAGCTCGACGCCTGCTTGCGGGCGCCCCAGCGACAAGGCGGTGTAGAGCGTCAGTTGTCGACGAGGGTTCTCGCGGACGTGCCGGTACAGCGCATTGGCCAGCTGGTTGGGCTTGCCCAGGCCCAGCGGCAGGCCGAGGCGGATGTGCCCCTGCAAGCGCTCAAGCAGGTGTTCGACGGCGGTTTCGATCGAGCAGGATTGCACCGGGCTTCCCTCCTGGTTCAGTTCGACGACAGGAGTTTGGACCGGCTTTACGCAAAAGTTGCTCCCGCGACTCACGAGGTGACAAATCGCGGGCATGAAAAAGCCGCCCTCGGGCGGCTTTTTCGCACAGCTCGGCTGTTACAGGCCGGACATGTGGTGAATCGCAGCTTTCAGCTCGTCATCGGAGCAATCAGCGCAGGTGCCCTTGGGCGGCATGGCGTTGATACCCGAGATGGCCTTGGCCAGCAGGCCGTCGAGGCCGCCCTGCTCTTTCGCACGCTTGCCCCACTCGGCCTTGTCGCCGACTTTCGGCGCGCCCAGCAGGCCGCTGCCGTGGCAGTTGGTGCAGACCTTGCCGACAATCTCTTCGCCCGAACGCGGAGCACCGCCACCGCCGGCGGAAGCGACGGCGCCAACGCCTTCGCATTCCTTGCCCTGGACGCAGACTTTGCCGACAGGTTCGAGACGCTTGGCAATGGCGTCATCGTTGGTCGCGGCCTGAACGCTCACTGCCCACAGGGCCAGTACGGCAGCCTGGGCTGCCAGGATTTTTCTAATCAGGTTCACCCTTTCACCCTCATCGTGGCTTATCACGCCCGGTCGCGGTGCAGTCACAGTCTCGGGCCGCGCGAGCGGGCGCAAGTATAACGGCAAAGCTCCGAAGCTCGAAACAATTGCGCCGCCTTGCGCGGCTTTGCGGCATTAGGTCGCAGCGGGTCTGGCCGGTCCTACCGGCTGTTCAAAAATTTGCCGGTGTGGTCGCGCTGATCAGCCGCGCCGGGGCTTCGAACGGGTTGCGGAAGCGGTGCGGCTTGGTGCTGTCGAAATAGTAGCTGTCGCCACATTCGAGGACGAAGGTCTCGTCGCCGACGGTCAGCTCCAGGCGGCCTTCGACCAGCACGCCGGTCTCTTCGCCTTCGTGGGCGTACATGTCGTCACCGGTGTCGGAGCCCGGCGGATAGGTCTCGTCGAGCAGCGTGATGGCGCGACTGGGATAGTCCTTGCCGATCAGCTTCATGATGATCGAACCACTGGACAGGTCGCTGAGTTCATCTGCCTTGTAGACCACCGGGGTGTTGCTGCTCTGTTCCAGGTCCAGGGAGAAGAACTCCACGAGGGACATCGGAATACCACCCAGCACTTTCTTCAGCGAGCTGATGGAGGGGCTGACGCTGTTTTTCTCGATCATCGAGATTGTGCTGTTGGTCACACCCGCCCGCTTGGCGAGTTCGCGCTGGGACAAACCTTTGACTTTACGGATGGCTTGCAGACGAGCACCGACGTCCAAGGGTGGGGTCCTCCTTATTCTTGTGATCAGGCAGGCTCTGAAAGGCAGAACCCGCAACGGCTTGAGCCGAGCGGGTTCCAAGTGCCACGTATCATGGCAACACCGTTCAGTATTTACAACAGATCGCCCGTCGATCCTGCGCAAACTTTACGGGCGGTATCCGTCACTCGCCCGAGTAGACCCGCGGGACCCGCTTGAGGTTGCAGAACAGCTGGTAGGGGATGCTGCCGCACAGGGCGGCGAGCTGGCTGGCGGGGACGTTGGGGCCCCAGAGCTCGACGCGGCTGCCCAGCCCGGCCTGCGGCAGGTCGGTCAGGTCCACGGTGAGCATGTCCATGGATACGCGGCCGATGATGCGGCTGGGCTTGCCGTCGATAAATACCGGCGTGCCGTCCGGCGCGTGGCGCGGATAGCCGTCGGCGTACCCCATGGCGACCACGCCGACGCGCACCGGACGCTCGGCAACGAAGCGTGCGCCGTAGCCCACCGGCTCGCCGGCCGGCAGTTCGCGAATGCTGATGACCTGCGATTCCAGGGTCATCACCGGGCGCAGCTGGTCGGCCAGCGGGTGCGCCTGTTCGAAGGGGGTGGCGCCGTAGAGCATGATGCCGGGGCGCACCCAGTCGCTGGGCACTTCGGACCAGCCGAGGATGCCGGGGGAATTGCGCAGGCTGATCTCATGGCCCTGGCCCGCGGCTTCGCGCACGGACTGGAAGGCGGCGACCTGCTCTTCAGTGCGCGGGCAATCCAGCTCGTCGGCGCGGGAGAAGTGGCTCATCAGCACGACCTTGGCGACGTGGGGCAGCGCTTTCAGGCGCGCCAGCGCGGCGGCGTAGTCCTGCGGGAAGAAGCCGACGCGGTGCATGCCCGAATCCATCTTCAGCCAGACGGTCAGCGGCTTGCTCGGCCGCGCGCGCTCGATGGCCTCCAACTGCCAGGCCGAGTGCACCACGCACCAGAAATCATGGGCGTCGATCAGTTCCAGTTCGCTGGCTTCGAAGAAGCCTTCGAGCAGCAGGATCGGTGCGCGGATGCCGGCTTCGCGCAGCTCCAGCGCTTCCTCGATGCAGGCCACGGCGAAACCGTCTGCCTCGCCCTCCAGAGCCCGGGCGCAGACCACGGCACCATGGCCGTAGGCATCGGCCTTGACCACCGCCAGCGCTCGGGCGCCGGTGACTTCACGGGCCAGGCGGTAGTTGTGGCGCAGGGCGGCGAGGTCGATCAGGGCACGGGCGGGACGCATGGCGAGGCTCTCTTATGGTGGCGGAACAGGAACGACGAACGAAAAAAACCCGGCGCTCCGGCCGGGCCACGCAAAACGATCAGGGCAGTGCGGCGACGATGGAGACCTCGACGAGGATCTCCGGGTAGCACAGCGCCGCCTGGACGGTAGCGCGCGCCGGGGCGCAGCCCTGCGGGACCCACTGGTCCCAGACGCCGTTCATGCCGGCGAAGTCGGCGGCGACGTCTTTCAGGTAGATGGTTGCCGAGAGCACCCGCGACTTGTCGGTGCCGGCTTCCTCGAGCAGGCGCTCGACGCTGGCGAGGACTTCGCGGGTCTGCTGTTCGACACCGGCGGAGAGATCATCGGCCACCTGGCCGGCGAGATACACCGTGCCGTTGTGGACGACGACCTGGCTCATCCGCTGGTTAGTGTGCAGGCGCTGGATGGCCATCCTGGACCTCCGAGGCGGAACCGTAGCGGGAGATGTCCAGGCCTTCGGTGCTGATCTGCGGACGCTTCTTCGCCATCAGGTCGGCGAGGTAGCGGCCCGAGCCGCAAGCCATGGTCCAGCCCAGGGTGCCGTGGCCGGTGTTGAGGAACAGGTTGCGGTAGCGGGTGGCGCCGACGATCGGGGTGCCGTCCGGGGTGGCCGGGCGCAGGCCGGTCCAGAACTCCGCCTGGCTGACGTCACCGCCTTCCGGGTAGAGGTCGGTGGTGATCATTTCCAGGGTGGCGCGGCGACGCGGGTTCAGCGACAGGTCGAAGCCGGCGATTTCCGCCATGCCGCCCACGCGGATGCGCTGGTCGAAGCGGGTGATCGCCACCTTGTAGGTCTCGTCGAGGATGGTCGAGGTCGGCGCCATGTCCGGGTTGGTGATCGGCACGGTCAGCGAGTAACCCTTGAGCGGGTAGACCGGGGCGTCGATGCCCAGCGGCTTGAGCATCTGCGGCGAGTAGCTGCCCAGGGCCAGCACGTAGCGGTCGGCGGTGACCAGTTGGCCATCGACCCAGACGCCGTTGATGCGGTCGCCGGCGAAGTCCAGGCGCTGGATGTCCTGGCCGAAGCGGAACTCCACGCCCAGGGCCTTGGCCATCTCGGCCAGCTTGGTGGTGAACATCTGGCAGTCGCCGGTCTGGTCGTTGGGCAGGCGCAGGGCGCCGACCAGCTTGTCGGCGACCTTGGCCAGGGCCGGTTCGACGCGGGCGATGCCGGCGCGGTCGAGCACTTCATAGGGAACGCCGGTACTTTCCAGGACGGCGATGTCCTTGGCGGCGGAGTCCAGCTGGGCCTGGGTGCGGAACAGCTGGGTGGTGCCCAGCGAGCGGCCTTCGTAGGTGATGCCGGTCTCGGCGCGCAGCTCGTCGAGGCAGTCGCGGCTGTACTCGGACAGGCGCACCATGCGCTCCTTGTTCACCGCGTAGCTCTTGGCGTTGCAGTTGCGCAGCATCTGCCACATCCAGCTGTACTGGCTGGGATCGCCGGTCAGCTTGATGGCCAGCGGGGCGTGGGTCTGCATCAGCCATTTCATGGCCTTGAGCGGGATGCCCGGGGCGGCCCAGGGCGAGGCGTAGCCAGGGGAAACCTGGCCGGCGTTGGCGAAGCTGGTTTCCAGGGCCGGGCCGGGCTGGCGGTCGACGACGACCACTTCGAAGCCGGCACGGGCGAGATAGTAAGCACTGGCGGTACCGATCACACCGCTGCCAAGCACCAGAACGCGCATCTTTGCCTCCTACGTCGCGCCAGGGGCGCAGACGTTTCTTATTCTGAACGTAGATGCGCGCAGTATAGGAAGTCAGGCTCAGCGATATTCACTGATTGCGATACGTGTTTTGACGAAAATTCCTGGCAAAAGTCGCTTTCACGGAGGGACATCCACCAGGATTAAGGCTTTTTCGCCGGAGACCGAGTGGTCGAGGATCTGGCGAAAATTTCACCAGTTCCAGAGGAAATGGCGAAGGGAACGGAGTTGGCCAGAACTTCTCGCGCCAGAACTTTCTTCGACGGGAATTACCTGCCTCCACCACCGCACCCCGGACTCGCCGCCGGCAGCGGCGGCGAGCAGGGAAATCCCCTTGGTGCGCTTACTTGCGCACCCACTGGCCGTTGACCTGTACGTACTGTCCCGACGGCGTGCGCTCGATGGCCTTCTTGCCGGCCAGGGATTCCACGTCCTTGAGGGTGGCGCCGCTCTGGCTGGCGACCTTCTGGTACTCGGCGCGGCGCGCGGCGTTGATCTGCGCGGCGACATCGGCGGCGTCGCCGCTGTTCTTCACGACGCCCAGGTAGCCGTCGGCCTGCTCGCCGACCAGCCCCTGGGACTTGGCCCCACCCAGGGCGGACATCGCCTGTTCCAGGCTCATCGCCATGACCGGCAGGCTCAGGCTGAGGGCGAGCAGCGCGACGCCCAGTTTGCGGTGCAATCTCATGCAAAGGCTCCTTGTCAGAACAGGCCGCTGTTCTCGTTGATGATGCCGTCGAGCGCCTTGTCGACCTTGATATAGATCTCGTGCTCGATCTTCACGTTGAGGTTGATGTTGATCGGCTCCTTGGGCGCCGCCAGCTGCACGGTGGGGGTGCAGCCCTGGGCGAGGCCGGCCAGGAGCAATAGGGCAAACAGGGCGCGAAGGCGCATTTCGGGTCTCCTTGCGGTCATGGCGCGGCGGCCGGGTCGTTGCGCAGGCGGTCCTGCACGCGCTTGCGAATGGTGTCGCTGACCCGGTCGCTCAGTTGCAGGCTGGTGAGCAGCTTGGGCACGTTCTCCTCCAGGTTGACGTTGAGGTTGATCGGCCGGCCCTGCTCCAGCTCGGGGTTTTTCCCGCTCAGGCTCAGGGCAAGGAGCAGCTTGCCGGATTCATCATAATCCACGCGGCTGCTGAGCTTGTCGTAGCGGAAATCGTCGATGGCGGTAGCCACCAGCTGCATGGCCGGATTGCTCTGGCCCAGCGAGCGGATCTTCTCCGAACGGAACTGCAGCACGCCCGGCTCGCGCGCGGCCACCTCGCCGTTGCGGATCACCAGTTTGCCCTCGTGCAGCCCCAGCGGCAGGTTGCCATCGATGATCCCGCTGCCGGACAACCCCTCCGCCGGATAGGCCGCGAGGATCGCTTCCAGCGCCAGCCCTTCCAGCTTCAGGGTAAGACCCTGGCCCAGCGCGGAAAGATCCACCGCCCCCGCTGGCAACCAGGCGCGACCCCTGAACATCCCCAGCTCCACCTGCTGCCAGTCGACCCGGCCAGCCAGTGGCGCGGAGAGCGAAGCCTTGTAGTTGCCCTGCAGGGACAGCGGCCCAAGAATCACGCCGGGGTTGAGCGAGGCGACTTTCACCTGCGGCAGCTGCAGGTCCATCTGCGAGCCCTTCAGGACGAACTTCGCCTGCAGATCGAGGCCATGCACTTCGCTGCGGTCGTAGACGCCCTCCAGCCCGCTGCCGCGCAGGTTCAGGTCGAGGCTCTGCGTCGCAGCGCCCGGCGGCAGCCGCCAGTTCAGGTCGAAGCTGGCCTTGCCGTTGTTCAGGCTGAGCAGGCCCGGCCAGTCGCCGAGGGATTTTTCCAGCGGGTTGCCGGTACGCAGGAAGAATTCCGGCTGCCGGGCGACCAGGGCAACGCCCTGTTTCGCCGAGTTACCCAGGTCGATCTCGGCATTCAGCCCACCGCTGTTCAGCAGGCGCCCCTTGAACTGCTGGGCGTCGAGACTCGCGGCGAGCGTGCCCATGGCGTTCCAGGACAGGGGTTTGACGTGGGGCTGGCGCAGCTCGCCGATGGCCAGTTTCAGCGGGGCGTTCAGTTGCAAGGTGGCAGGCGCGTCAGCGGCATAACCCAGACCCAGCGTGCCCTTACCCAAGCTGGCCGCGAGCTTGCTGGCCTTGAGCGACTGCGGACCGGTCAGCGCGCCGACCTGC
>NZ_JBGLYK010000009.1:0-61566 GCF_047304025.1 Pseudomonas sp. Pseusp97
GGGGGGGGTGGGGCCCGCCCCGGGGGGGGGGGGCCGTTGGGCGCCCGCCGGCCGCGCCCCCCCGGGGGGGGGGGGGGGCCGGGCCCCCCCCCCCCCCCCCCGCTCCTACGAAGAGCCGGGCTTACGCGCCGAACTCGCGCACCAGCGAATCACGGGTGATCTCGCCGATGGTCTTGGCGCCGGTGAGCACCATGGCCACGCGCATTTCCTTCTCGAACAGGTCCAGCAGGTTCTTCACGCCGGCCTCGCCGTGGGTCGCCAGGGCATAGAGGAAGGCGCGGCCGATGAGCACGGTGTCCGCGCCGAGGGCGACCATCCGTACCACATCCAGGCCATTGCGGATGCCGGAGTCGGCGAGGATCTTCAGGTCGCCCTTCACTGCATCGGCGATGGCCGGCAGCGCGCGGGCACTGGAGAGCACGCCGTCGAGCTGACGGCCGCCGTGGTTGGACACGACGATGCCGTCGGCGCCGAATTTCACCGCGTCCTTGGCATCTTCCGGGTCGAGTATGCCCTTGATGATCATCGGGCCGTCCCAGAATTCGCGGATCCACTCCAGGTCCTTCCAGGAAATCGACGGGTCGAAGTTGGCGCCGAGCCAGCCGATATAGTCGGCGAGGCCGGTGGGGTTGCCGCGGTACTTGGAGATATTCCCCAGGTCGTGGGGCTTGCCCAGCAGGCCGACGTCAAATGCCCAGGCGGGGTGGGTCATGGCCTGCCAGACGCGACGCAGCGGCGCATTCGGGCCGCTCATGCCGGAGTGGGCGTCACGGTAGCGCGCGCCGGGCACCGGCATGTCGACGGTGAACACCAGAGTCTTCACGCCGGCGGCCTTGGCGCGCTCCAGGGCGTTGCGCATGAAGCCGCGGTCCTTCAGCACATAGAGCTGGAACCACATGGGCCGGTCGATGGCCGGGGCGACCTCCTCGATGGGGCAGACCGATACGGTGGACATCGTGAACGGAATGCCTTTCGCGGCGGCCGCGCGGGCTGCCTGTACTTCACCGCGCCGGGCGTACATGCCGGTCAGGCCGACCGGGGCCAGGGCGATGGGCATGCTCAACGTCTCGTCGAACAGCTTCGTCTCAAGGCTCAGCTCGGACATGTTCTTCAGCACGCGCTGGCGCAGGGCGATGCCCGCCAGGTCGTCGACGTTGTTGCGCAGGGTGCGCTCGGCGTAGGCGCCGCCGTCGGCGTAGTGGAAGAGGAACGGCGGCAGCTTGCGTTGGGCCGCGGCGCGGTAGTCGGTAGAGGCAGAGATGATCATGGGCGTCTCATCGTTGTGGGTCTTGTCGAGGCCACCGCGTTGGCGCCGGTGACCTCGAAAGACCTTAGCTGCTTTGGACGGATTTCCGCGCTGAGGCGCGGAGCCGAGCTTGCCTTAGTGAACCAGCATGCCGGTGAAGATGTAGGCCTGGGCCAGGGTGATCAGGCCCACGATGGCGGCGAACATCAGGCTGTGCTTGAGGGTAAAGCGGAACAGGTCGGATTCCTTGCCGACCATGCCGGTTGCGGCGCAGGCCACGGCGATGGATTGCGGCGAGATCATCTTGCCGGTCACGCCGCCGCTGGTGTTGGCAGCCACCAGCAGGGTGTCGTTGACCCCGATCTGGTGCGCGGTGGTGGATTGCAGCGAGCTGAACAGGGCGTTGGAGGAGGTATCCGAGCCGGTCAGGAACACACCCAGCCAGCCGAGGAACGGCGAGAAGAACGGGAAGGCCGCGCCGGTGCCGGCCAGGACCAGCGCCAGGGTGGTGGACATGCCCGAGTAGTTGGTGACGAAAGCGAAGGCCAGCACCATGCCGATGGAGAGGATCGGCCATTTCAGCTCGATCAGGGTCTCCTTGAAGGTGGTCAGACCAGTTTTCGCACCGATGCGCAGGATGAACATCGAGACCACGGCGGAGAGGAAGATCGCGGTGCCGGTGGCCGAGACCGGGTCGAGCTTGAACACGGCGGCGATCGGCGTCGGGTTGGCGACGATGGGTGCGGTCTTCACCACCAGTTGGTCCAGGTGCGGGATGGGGAAGTTGAACACCAGGTTGTACAGCGCGCCGCCCGGAGCGAAGAGCGCCTTGAACGGCTTCAGGGTCCAGATGGTGACCAGCACGGTCAGCACCAGGAAGGGCGACCAGGCCTTGAGGATTTCGCCGAAGCTGTAGGGAGTCGGCTCGGCGCTGCGCGGGCCGTTGCCGCCCAGGACGGCGGCGCCGCCCGCGGTGGCGACTACTTCACGCTCGCCGGCGGGTTGCCAGACCTTCAGGAACAGGGTCAGGGAAATCAGGCTGACCAGGGCCGAGGTGATGTCCGGCAGCTCCGGGCCGATGAAGTTGGAGGTGAAGTACTGGGTGATGGCGAAGCTGCCGCCAGCGACCAGTGCGGCCGGCCAGGTTTCCTTCACGCCCTTGAAGCCGTCCATCATGAACACCAGCCAGAACGGCACGAGGATCGACAGGAACGGCAGCTGGCGGCCAGTCATGGCGCCGATCTTGAACGCGTCGATGCCGGTGACCTGGCCGGCGACGATGATCGGGATGCCCAGGGCGCCGAAGGCCACCGGCGCGGTGTTGGCGATCAGGCACAGGCCCGCGGCGTACAGCGGGTTGAAGCCAAGGCCGACCAGCAGCGCGGCGGTGATCGCCACCGGCGCGCCGAAGCCCGCCGCACCTTCGAGGAACGCACCGAAGGAAAAGCCGATCAGCAGTACCTGCAGGCGCTGGTCGCCGGTAATCGACAGCACCGAGCTGCGTATCACTTCGAACTGGCCGCTCTTCACCGTGAGTTTGTAGAGGAACACCGCCGCGACGATGATCCAGGCGATCGGCCAAAGACCGTAGGCGAAGCCATAGCCGGCGGCGGCGATGGCCATGTCGGCGGGCATGCCGAAGGCGGCGATGGCGATGATGATCGAGAGGGCGAGGGTGATGCTGCCGGCGACGTGGCCCTTGAGACGGAACACGGCGAGGGCGAGGAAGAAGAACACGATCGGGATGACGGCGACCAGCGCGGACAGGCCGAGGCTGCCGAGCGGGGTGTAGATCTGCTGCCAGGTTTGCATCTGGTTTGGCTCCCTAATTGTTTTTGGGTGGAGGGCCTGGTTGCCGGTCGGGCGATTCCGATGCGCTTGTGGCGCCTGGGCAGGTCGGTCGACTGATCGCGGCTTATTTTTCGTGAACTGTTGTGGTTCGGTTCGATATTCGGTAAATTGGTAATACCAATTTACAAAGGCGAGCGCTAAGGGTAAAAGCCCTGCTGGCGGCATGTCAATTTGCTGCTCTGCGACTTTTGTCGAGCGTGCTCGGAAAGACGAAGGGCTCCTTTGGTCGGCCGCGGCGCCGATCGGGTTGCGGCGCGCGGTGCAGATCGCGAACTGGAGCGGGATATCGAGAGGGTTCATCCACATGAGTTTTGGCCAGGTCAAACAACGCCGTCTGTCGGACGACATCGTCGAGCGGCTGGAGGCGATGATCCTCGAGGGCACGCTCAAGGCCGGGGAGAGGTTGCCAGCCGAGCGCGTGTTGGCCGAACAGTTCGGTGTTTCGCGGCCGTCACTGCGTGAGGCGATCCAGAAGCTCGGCGCCAAGGGGCTGCTGGTCAGTCGCCAGGGCGGGGGCAACTATGTCAGTGAAGGCCTGGGATCGATGTTCAGCGACCCGCTGCTGCAACTACTGGAAAGCAATCCGGAGGCGCAGCGCGACCTGCTGGAATTTCGCCACACCCTGGAAGGCTCCTGCGCCTACTACGCGGCGCAGCGTGCGACCGAGGTGGATCACCAGCGCCTGAAACAGGCCTTCGATGCCCTGCAGGATTGCTATCAGCGGGTGGGCAAGGTCAGTCGTGCGGAAGAGGGCGCGGCGGACGCGGCCTTCCACCTGGCCATTGCCGAGGCCAGTCACAACGCCGTGCTGCTGCACACCATTCGCGGCCTGTTCGACCTGCTCAAACGCAACGTGGTGACCAACATCGGCGGCATGTACGCGCAGCGCGACGAGACTCGCGAGCAGTTGATGCGTCAGCACCGTGAACTGTACGAGGCGATCATTGGCGGACACGCGGAGGCCGCGCGGGAGATTTCCCAGCGGCATATCGACTACGTTCAGGAAGTGCTGGCCGAGGTGCAGGCGAAGGAATTGCGCCTGCAACGGGCACAGCGACGCCAGGGCACGGCGGACGCCTGACCGGCAACGCGCCCTCGCAGGAGGGCGCGGAAGGACTCAGTCGTCCTTGCCGTGCCGAATGGCGCGCTGGATTTCCCGGTCGGAGTCGCGCTCCTTCTCGGTGCCGCGCTTGTCGTACTCTTTCTTGCCCTTGGCCAGTGCGATCTCGCATTTGATCAGGTGCTTCTTCCAGTACATCGACAGCGCGACGCAGGCGTAGCCTTTCTGCTGCACGGCACCGAACAGCTTGCCCAGCTCGCGCTTGTGCAACAGCAGCTTGCGCGTGCGCACCGGGTCGGCGATGACGTGGGTGCTGGCAGTGGTCAGCGGCGTGATGTGGCTGCCCAGCAGCCAGGCTTCGCCATCCTTGAGCAGCACGTAGCTGTCCACCAGCTGCGCCTTGCCGGCGCGCAGGCTTTTCACTTCCCAGCCGGCCAGGGCGACGCCCGCCTCGAAGCGCTGCTCGATGAAGTAGTCGTGCAGAGCCTTCTTGTTCTGCGCGATGGTCCCCGAAGGGTGTTTCTTCTGTTTAGCCATAGGCCGCGCATTATAGGGAGTCCCTCGCCGCGCCGCTATCGGGAGAGCGTGCGACGGCATGCAAGCTTGAGGGTGCGTGGCTAATCTCGGAGAATGCGCGCTGTTTTTTTTGATCGGCGGGCATCGATTGCGGTCAGATGCCCCACAACACAAAGCGAGAAGTCTATGAGCACGCATATCCAGCGTTCGGCACTGTTGCCCTATCCGGCGAAGGCGCTGTACGACCTGGTCAACGATGTGGCGCGCTACCCGGAGTTCCTGCCCTGGTGTTCGGCCTCCACCGTGCTGGAGGCAAGCGATACGGCCATGCGCGCCGAGCTCACGGTGGCCAAGGGCAGCATCACCCAGCGCTTCACTACCCGTAATGTGCTGGTGCCGGGGCAGAGTATCGAGATGAACCTCGAGGAGGGCCCATTCACCCAGCTGCACGGCGTGTGGACGTTCAAGGCTCTGGGCGACAAGGCCTGCAAGATCTCCCTCGACCTGACCTTCGACTACGCCGGCGCGCTGGTTAAGGCGACCCTGGGCCCGCTGTTCACCCAGGCGGCGAACACCATGGTCGACGCCTTCTGCCAGCGCGCCAAGCAGCTGCATGGCTGAGGCCGTGAGCATCGCCATCGAAGTGGTGTATGCCTTGCCGGACAGGCAGGCGCTGCTGCGACTGAGTGTTCCGCGAGGCACGCGGATGCGCGAGGCAGTGGAGTTATCCGGCATCGCCTCGCAGTTTCCAGGCCTGGACGTTTCGAACTGCCCGCTGGGCATCTTTGGCAAGGCAGTGGCGAGGCCCGAGGAACGGATATTGAGAGAGGGCGAGCGGGTGGAAATCTACCGGCCGCTGATTGCCGATCCCAAGGAAGTCCGCAAGCAACGCGCTGCACGAGCCAAGGCGGCGCGCGGCTGATCTTTCGCGGGAAAGTGCAGATCGCAGGCAACAAAAAGCCCGGCATCGGCCGGGCTTTTCGTGGCAGCGGATCCCTTACTGCGGATTCTTGTCCAGCGGCTCCGGAGTCGGGACCGGCACGGTTTCCACCTGGTCGACTTCCTTCTGGATCTGCTCTTCCACGGAGCCGGGCTTGGCCGGTTCTTCCTTGGGCTGTTCGGGCTGTTGCTGGGTCGGCTGTGACGGCGTGGTAGCCGGGCTGCCTTCCTTGCCGAGGATCGACTCGTCGCGGCTGACACCAGGCATGAAATCGCCGTTGAGGCCGATCAGCTGGTCGTTCTCGCCGAAGTACAGGCTCATGCGCTCCTGCTGGCGCTGACCGCCGCCGGGCTGGATGCTGTAGAGGTAGTCCCAGCGATTGGGGTGGAAGGTGTCCACGATCAGGGGGTTGCCCATGATAAACCGCACTTGGCGCCGGGTCATTCCGGGCTTCAACTGGTCTATCATGTCCTGCGTTACAACGTTGCCCTGCTGGATGTCGATCTTGTAGACCCCCGGGAACGAGCAACCGGCGAGTGCGGCGAGTCCCAGCCCGAAAGCGAGACTGGTCAGCATGAGCTTGGCGTTTTGCATCAAGGGGTGACTTCCACTATCTTGGCTGAGCGACGAAATCCCGATCATACCTGTATTGAGAGATGCTGCGAAGCATTCCGCGCCGAGAAAGCACACATGGTTGAAAATAGCGAACTGCGCAAAGCCGGACTCAAGGTCACGCTGCCGCGCGTCAAGATCCTCCAGATGCTCGATTCCGCCGAGCAGCGCCACATGAGCGCAGAGGATGTGTACAAGGCGCTGATGGAGGCGGGCGAGGACGTCGGCCTGGCTACCGTCTACCGCGTTCTGACCCAGTTCGAAGCCGCCGGCCTGGTGGTGCGCCACAACTTCGATGGCGGTCATGCCGTCTTCGAACTGGCCGACAGCGGTCACCACGACCACATGGTTTGCGTCGATACCGGCGAAGTCATCGAGTTCATGGACTCGGAAATCGAGAAACGCCAGAAGGAGATCGTCAAGGAGCGCGGCTTCGAGCTCGTCGATCACAACCTGGTGCTCTACGTGCGCAAGAAGAAGTAAACGCACGCAGATGCAGAAACGGCGACCCGCGGGTCGCCGTTTTCGTTTGTGCGGGGCTGTTTGTAGGAGCGAGCTTGCTCGCGAACCGTGCAACTCCTGTGCTGCCGGAAAGCTCCGTTCGCGAGCAAGCTCGCTCCTACAGATTCATGTCTCAGCTTTGGACCGCGGAATCGACCATCTTGCGGGCGTGGGCCAGGGATTCCTTGGTCAGGTCCACGCCGCCGAGCATGCGGGCGATTTCCTCGATGCGCTCGGCCTTCTTCAGGTTGGCCACGGCGGTGCGGGTCTCGCTGGTGTCGCGGTCCTTGTGTACGAACAGGTGTTGATGGCCCTGGGCTGCGACCTGCGGCAGGTGGGTGACGGTCAGCACTTGGCCGCGATCGCCGAGGCGACGCAGCAACTGGCCGACCACTTCGGCGGTGGGGCCACCGATACCGACGTCCACTTCGTCGAAGACCAGGGTGGGAATGCGCGAGGTCTGCGCGGTGATCACCTGGATCGCCAGGCTGATGCGTGACAGTTCGCCGCCCGAGGCGACCTTGGCCAGGCCCTTCATCGGTTGCCCGGGGTTGGCGCTGACCAGGAACTCCAGTTGCTCCAGGCCACTGACCTGCGGCTCGTCCGAGCTGGTCTGGCGCAATTCGATGGCGAAGCGCCCGCCGGGCATGCCCAGGCGCTGCATCTCCACTTCCACGGCCTTGGCCAGCTTCGGTGCGGCTTCCTGGCGGATGCGGCTGAGCTCGTCGGCCTTCTCCTGGTAGTGGCGGGCGTAGGCGGCCAGTTCGTTGCCCAGGCGCTCCACGGCCTCATCGTCGGCGTTCAGCGCCTCCAGTTCGTCCAGCAGGCGCTGCTGCAGGTCCTGCAATTCATGGGGCTGTACGCGGTGTTTGCGCGCGAGGCTGTAGATGGCGTCCATGCGCTCTTCCAGTTGCTGCAGGCGCATGGGGTCGGCGTCGAAGTGATCGACGAAGCGGTTCAGCTCGCCAATGGCTTCCTCCACCTGGATCTGCGCGCTGGAAAGCAGGTTCACCGCTTCGCCCAGGGCGGCCGGTTGGCTCTGGAAGGCGGTGAGGCGGTTGAGGCTGGAAGTGAGGGCGGAAAGCACATTGCCAGCGTCGTTTTCGCTGCACAGTTCGACCACCTGGCGGCAGGCGGCGATCAGGCTGCCGGCGTTGCTCTGGGTCTTGTGCTCGGCTTCCAGCGCCTCCAGTTCGTTGTCGCCCAGGCCGAGGTTTTCCAGTTCTTCCAGCTGGTAGCTGAGCAACTGGTGGCGGGCGCGTTGTTCGTCGCCGTTGCGCGACAGGCGGTCCAGTTCCTGGCGGGTCTGCTTCCAGCGCTGGGCGGCGAGGTGCACCTGGCGTGCGAGGTCCTGGCTGCCGGCGTATTCGTCGAGCAGGCGGCGATGGGTGTCGGCCTTGAGCAGTGATTGGTGCTCGTGCTGGCTGTGGATGTCGATCAGCAGCTCGCCCAGGTGCTTGAGGTCGCCCAGCGGGCAGGGCGTGCCGTTGATGTAGGCGCGGGAGCGGCCTTCGGCGGTGATCACGCGGCGCAGGATGCACGGGCCGTCCTGTTCCAGGTCGCGCTCGGCGAGCCAGTCGCGGGCCTCGGCAATCGCGCTGACGTCGAAGCTGGCGAGAATGTCTGCCTTGTCCGAGCCGGGGCGCACCACGCCGCTGTCGGCGCGGTCGCCCAGGGCGAGGCCGAGCGCGTCGAGCATGATCGACTTGCCGGCGCCGGTTTCGCCGGTGATCACGGTCATGCCGGCGGCGAGCTCGAGATCGAGGTGCTCGACGATGGCGTAGTTGTGCACGGACAGATGAACCAGCATGGACGGCGGCTCCGCAGAAAGTTCTGGTTATTTATACAGTATTTTTTGCCGCTGGCAATTCTCCTTTGTCGGCTTTGGGAGGGGCCCGTGAGGCATGCACCCTTGAAGTCGAAAAAAGCTGCCCCATATACACGGCAGAGCCGCGGACCATTGGGTTCGCCTTGTTTTCAAAGGCTTATTTTCTTTTTTAGGAGAGTGGCATGTCTGACGAACAACAGACTCAGGATTCCCAGTTCAACGAGCAGCCGGACACCGGGGCTGCCGGGGATCTGAACGCCCGCGTGCTGGAACTGGAAGAACAGGTCGCCGCGGCGAAGGACCAGAGCCTGCGCGCCGTTGCCGAGCTGCAGAACGTCCGCCGTCGTGCCGAGCAGGACGTGGAGAAGGCGCACAAGTTCGCGCTGGAGAAGTTCGCCGGCGACCTGCTGCCGATCGTCGATACCCTCGAGCGCGCGCTGGAGATGTCGAGCCCGGAAGACGAAGCGATCAAGCCGATGCGCGAAGGCATCGAGCTGACGCTGAAAATGTTCCACGACACCCTCAAGCGCTACAACCTCGAGCCGGTCGACCCGCACGGCGAGCCGTTCAATCCCGAACATCACCAGGCCATGGCCATGGAAGAGAGCATCCGTCTCGAGCCGGGCAGTGTGGTCAAGGTGTTCCAGAAGGGTTACCTGCTCAACGGTCGCCTGCTGCGCCCGGCCATGGTCGTGGTGAGCAAGGCGCCGGAACAAACTCCGCCTTCGATCGACGAGAAGGCTTGAAATCCACCACCCGGTCCCCATCTGGGTAATCAACCGAGCCAAAGACCCGCAACAGGGTCAGCGCGGAATCTAATTTCTGGAGAGTGAAATATGGGCAAAATCATTGGTATCGACCTGGGGACCACCAACTCCTGTGTGTCCATCCTGGAGAACGGTAACGTCAAGGTCATCGAGAACGCCGAAGGCGCTCGTACCACCCCGTCGATCATCGGTTACGCCAACGACGGCGAAATCCTGGTCGGTCAGCCGGCCAAGCGCCAGGCCGTGACCAACCCGAAGAACACCCTGTACGCAGTGAAGCGCCTGATCGGCCGTCGCTTCGAAGAAGACGTCGTGCAGAAAGACATCAAGATGGTGCCTTACAACATCGTCAAGGCTGACAACGGCGACGCCTGGGTCGAGGCCAAGGGCCAGAAGATGGCTCCGCCGCAGGTCTCCGCCGAAGTCCTGAAGAAGATGAAGAAGACCGCCGAGGACTATCTGGGCGAGCCGGTCACCGAAGCGGTCATCACCGTTCCGGCCTACTTCAACGACAGTCAGCGCCAGGCCACCAAGGATGCCGGTCGCATCGCCGGCCTGGACGTCAAGCGCATCATCAACGAGCCGACCGCGGCTGCGCTGGCCTACGGCCTGGACAAGGCCAAGGGCGACCACACCATCATCGTCTATGACCTGGGCGGCGGCACCTTCGACGTTTCCGTGATCGAAATCGCCGAAGTCGATGGCGAGCACCAGTTCGAAGTGCTGGCCACCAACGGCGACACCTTCCTGGGTGGTGAAGACTTCGACCTGCGCCTGATCGACTACCTCGTCGAGGAATTCAAGAAAGAATCCGGCATGGACCTCAAGGGCGACCCGCTGGCCATGCAGCGCCTGAAGGAAGCTGCCGAGAAGGCCAAGATCGAGCTGTCCTCGACCCAGCAGACCGACGTCAACCTGCCGTACGTCACCGCCGACGCCTCCGGCCCGAAACACCTGAACGTCAAGGTCTCCCGCGCCAAGCTGGAATCCCTGGTGGAAGACCTGGTCAGTCGCACCATCGAGCCGTGCCGCGTTGCGCTGAAGGACGCAGGCCTGGACGTGTCGAAGATCGACGAAGTGATCCTGGTCGGCGGCCAGACCCGCATGCCGCTGGTGCAGAAGACCGTTGCCGAGTTCTTCGGCAAGGAAGCGCGCAAGGACGTCAACCCGGACGAAGCCGTTGCCATGGGTGCTGCCATCCAGGGCGCCGTACTGGCCGGCGACGTGAAGGACGTGCTGCTGCTCGACGTCACCCCGCTGACCCTGGGTATCGAAACCCTCGGTGGCGTGATGACCGCGCTGATCGACAAGAACACCACCATCCCGACCAAGAAGTCACAGGTGTTCTCCACCGCCGATGACAACCAGGGCGCCGTGACCATCCACGTGCTGCAGGGCGAGCGCAAGCAGGCCGCGCAGAACAAGTCGCTGGGCAAGTTCGACCTGGCCGACATTCCGCCGGCTCCGCGCGGTGTGCCGCAGATCGAAGTGACCTTCGACATCGACGCCAACGGCATCCTGCACGTCGGCGCGAAGGACAAGGCCACCGGCAAGCAGCAATCCATCGTGATCAAGGCTTCTTCGGGCCTGTCCGAGGACGAGATCCAGCAGATGGTCCGCGATGCCGAGGCGAATGCCGAGGAAGACCGCAAGTTCGAGGAACTGGCCGCTGCCCGCAACCAGGGTGATGCGCTGGTCCACGCGACTCGCAAGATGGTCACCGAGGCGGGCGACAAAGCCACCGCCGAGGAGAAGGCCGCCATCGAGAAAGCGCTGGGCGAGCTGGAAGTTGCCGTGAAGGGCGACGACAAGGCCGAGATCGAAGCGAAGATGAATGCGCTGTCCCAGGCATCCACTCCGCTGGCGCAGAAGATGTACGCCGAACAGCCGCAGCCGGGCGCTGCCGCTCAGGGCGAGGCCGCTGACGACAAGGCTGGCGACGATGTCGTCGACGCCGAGTTCGAAGAGGTCAAGGAGAACAAGTAAGCCACGTGCTTGCTTCCGCTCCGGTGCGCTGGCGATTGTGTCGGCGCGCATGAAACGCCACGCGGGAGCTTGCTCCCGCGTCGGCGTGTCTGGGGGAGAGGTTTTTAAGGTGCAGGAAAGTTATGGCCAAACGTGATTTTTACGAGGTACTGGGTGTCGAGCGCGGCGCCAGCGAAGCGGACCTGAAGAAGGCCTATCGCCGGCTCGCCATGAAGTTCCACCCGGACCGCAATCCCGGCGACAAGGAAGCCGAGGATAAATTCAAGGAGGCCAACGAGGCGTACGAGGTCCTGTCCGACGCCAGCAAGCGTGCGGCTTACGACCAGTACGGCCATGCCGGCGTCGACCCGCAGATGGGTGGCGGCGGTGCGGGCTTCGGTGGCGCGAGCTTCTCGGACATCTTCGGCGATGTCTTCAGTGACTTCTTCGGTGGCGGCGGCGGACGCGGCGGCTCCCGTGGCGGTCCGGCGCGTGGCGCTGACCTGCGCTACACCCTCGACCTGGATCTGGAGGACGCGGTTCGCGGCACCACCGTGACCATCCGCGTTCCGACCCTGGTCGGCTGCAAGACCTGCAATGGCAGCGGCGCCAAGCCCGGCACCACGCCGGTTACCTGTACCACTTGCGGTGGTATCGGCCAGGTGCGCATGCAGCAGGGCTTCTTCTCGGTGCAGCAGACCTGCCCGCGTTGCCATGGCAGCGGCAAGATGATCACCGATCCCTGTGGCTCCTGCCATGGCCAGGGTCGCGTGGAAGAACACAAGACCCTGTCGGTGAAAGTGCCGGCCGGCGTCGATACCGGTGACCGCATCCGCCTGACCGGTGAAGGCGAAGCCGGCGCCCATGGCGGCCCGGCGGGCGACCTGTACGTGGTGGTGAACGTGCGCGAGCACGACATCTTCCAGCGCGACGGCAAGCACCTGTACTGCGAGGTACCGATCAGCTTCGCCGATGCCGCCCTGGGTGGCGAGCTGGAGGTTCCGACCCTCGATGGCCGCGTGAAGCTGAAGATTCCGGAGGGCACCCAGACCGGCAAGCTGTTCCGCCTGCGCGGCAAGGGTGTTGCCCCGGTTCGCGGCGGTGGTGCCGGCGACCTGATGTGCCGCGTCGTCGTCGAGACGCCGGTCAACCTGGACAAGCGTCAGCGCGAGCTGCTCGAAGAGTTCCGCAATACCCTGCAGGGCAACTCTTCCCATTCGCCCAAGGCCAGTGGCTGGTTCGAGGGCATGAAGCGCTTCTTCGACGATCTATGACTTTGAAGTCGCAAGCCGCAAGCCGCAAGCCATAAGGGGCTGCGCTTGCGGCTTGAGGCTTGCTGCTTGGAGCTGATGTTATGCGACGTATAGCCGTAATGGGCGCCGCCGGGCGCATGGGCAAGACCTTGATCGAGGCGGTCCAGCAGACCAATGGTAGCGCCGGCCTGACCGCGGCGGTCGACCGCCCGGACAGCACCCTGGTGGGCGCCGACGCCGGCGAGCTGGCGGGGCTGGGCCGTATCGGCGTGCCGCTGTCGGGCGACCTGGCCAAGGTGGTCGACGAATTCGACGTGCTGATCGACTTCACCCATCCGACCGTTACCCTGAAGAACCTGGAAGTCTGCCGCAAGGCCGGCAAGGCCATGGTCATCGGCACCACTGGTTTCAGCGCGGCGGAAAAAGAGCTGCTGAACGAAGCCGCGAAGGACATTCCGATCGTCTTCGCGGCCAACTACAGCGTCGGCGTGAACCTCTGCCTGAAGCTGCTCGACACCGCCGCCCGCGTTCTGGGTGACGATGTGGACATCGAGATCCTCGAAGCGCACCACCGCCACAAGGTCGATGCGCCGTCCGGCACCGCGCTGCGCATGGGCGAAGTGGTCGCCAATGCACTGGGCCGTGATCTGGAAAAGGTGGCCGTGTACGGTCGTGAAGGCCAGACCGGCGCTCGTCCGCGCGAGACCATCGGCTTCGCCACTGTGCGTGCCGGCGATGTGGTGGGCGACCACACCGTGCTGTTCGCTGCTGATGGAGAGCGCGTGGAGATCACCCACAAGGCTTCGAGCCGCATGACCTTCGCCCGCGGCGCTGTGCGTGCTGCTCAGTGGCTGGAAGGGCAGGCCAACGGCCTGTACGACATGCAGGACGTTCTCGGCCTGCGCTGAGCGGCATGGCCGTACGTCGTGCAAAAGGTGGACCATGATGTCGCATTTCTGTAAACTACAGCTTTAGTGTGTCCACTAAAAGTAGCGCAGCATGATCACATAAAAAGCGGGATGACTTCTTCTGATGTCATCCCGCTTTTTTACAATCTGCGCACGCCCAGCCAGGCTTGAACTACGGGAGGTCTTCTTGACTAAGCCAGCCATACTTGCACTTGCCGACGGCAGCGTTTTTCGCGGTGAAGCCATCGGCGCCGACGGCCAGACCGTCGGAGAGGTGGTGTTCAACACCGCCATGACCGGCTACCAGGAAATCCTCACCGATCCTTCCTACGCCCAACAGATCGTCACCCTGACCTACCCGCACATCGGCAACACCGGCACCACGCCCGAAGATGCCGAGTCGAACAAGGTCTGGGCCGCCGGCCTGATCATCCGTGACCTGCCGCTGCTCTCCAGCAGCTGGCGCGACAAGCAGTCCCTGCCGGACTACCTGAAAGAGAACGGCACCGTTGCCATCGCCGGCATCGATACCCGCCGCCTGACCCGCATCCTTCGCGAAAAGGGTTCGCAGAACGGCTGCATCCTCGCTGGCGATGACGCCACCGAGGAAAAAGCCCTCGAGCTGGCGCGCGGCTTCCCGGGCCTGAAAGGCATGGACCTGGCCAAGGTCGTTTCCTCCACCGAGCGCTACGAATGGCGTTCCAGCGTGTGGAACCTGGAAACCGACAGCCACCCGGAAATCGCCGCCGCCGACCTGCCGTACCACGTGGTCGCCTACGATTTCGGCGTCAAGCTGAACATCCTGCGCATGCTGGTCGCCCGCGGCTGCCGCCTGACCGTCGTGCCGGCGCAGACCCCGGCCAGCGAAGTGCTCGCCCTGAACCCGGACGGCATCTTCCTTTCCAACGGCCCTGGCGACCCCGAGCCGTGCGACTACGCCATCCAGGCCATCCGCGAGTTCCTCGATACCGAGATCCCGGTATTCGGCATCTGCCTCGGCCACCAGCTTCTGGCCCTGGCCTCCGGCGCCAAGACCCTGAAGATGGGCCACGGCCACCACGGTGCCAACCACCCGGTGCAGGACCTGGATTCGGGCGTGGTCATGATCACCAGCCAGAACCACGGTTTCGCGGTCGACGAAGGCAGCATGCCGGCCAACCTGCGCGCCACCCACAAGTCGCTGTTCGATGGCACCCTGCAGGGTATCGAGCGCACCGACAAGGTGGCCTTCAGCTTCCAGGGTCACCCGGAAGCCAGCCCAGGCCCGCACGACGTAGCTCCGCTGTTCGACCGCTTCATCGCGGCGATGGCCGAGCGCCGCTGAGTCCGGCCTGCTGCGAACGAGACGCAAGAGGTAGAAGAAGATGATGCCGACCCTGGGAATCACCGACCTCTGGACCTACGTCCTGGGTACGTTGTTCATCGTCCTGCTGCCGGGGCCGAACTCGCTGTTCGTCCTCGCCACCGCCGCCCAGCGCGGCGTGGCCTCGGGCTACCGGGCGGCGAGCGCGGTGTTCCTCGGCGATGCGATCCTGATGTTCCTGTCGGCGCTGGGTATCGCCTCGGTCCTCAAGGCCGAGCCGATGTTGTTCCTGGGCCTGAAGTACGTCGGCGCCGCGTACCTGTTCTATCTGGGGATCGGCATGCTCCGCGGTGGCTGGCAGAAGCTGCGCCACCCGCTGGAAGCGGCTGCCGCGCCGGCGAAGGAAGTGGACGTCAACCAGCCGTTCCGCAAGGCGCTGCTGCTGAGCCTGTCCAACCCCAAGGCGATCCTCTTCTTCATTTCCTTCTTCATCCAGTTCGTCGACCCGGGTTACGCCTATCCCGGCCTGTCGTTCCTGGTGCTGGGCACGATCCTCGAGATCATCAGCGCCCTGTACCTGAGTTTCCTGATTTTCTCCGGTGTGCGTCTGGCGGCCTGGTTCCGTCGGCGGCAACGGCTGGCTGCTGGCGCCTCTGGTGGCGTCGGCGCCCTGTTCGTCGGCTTTGGCGTGAAGCTGGCCAGCGCAACCCTTTCCTGAATATTGCAACGAGAGTCCCATGCCCAAGCGTACAGACATCAAGAGCATCCTGATCCTCGGCGCCGGCCCGATCGTCATCGGCCAGGCCTGCGAGTTCGACTACTCCGGCGCACAGGCCTGCAAGGCCCTGAAGGAAGAAGGCTTCCGTGTCATCCTGGTGAACTCCAACCCGGCCACCATCATGACCGACCCGGCCATGGCCGATGCCACCTACATCGAGCCGATCAAGTGGCAGACCGTCGCCAAGATCATCGAGAAGGAGCGCCCTGACGCGCTGCTGCCGACCATGGGCGGCCAGACCGCTCTGAACTGCGCCCTGGACCTGGAGCGCCACGGCGTGCTCGAGCAGTTCGGCGTGGAAATGATCGGCGCCAACGCCGACACCATCGACAAGGCCGAAGACCGTTCGCGCTTCGACAAGGCCATGCGCGACATCGGCCTGGCCTGCCCGCGCTCGGGCATCGCCCACAGCATGGAAGAAGCCTACGGCGTGCTGGAGAAGGTCAACTTCCCGTGCATCATCCGTCCGTCCTTCACCATGGGCGGCACCGGCGGCGGCATCGCCTACAACCGCGAAGAATTCGAGGAAATCTGCACCCGTGGTCTGGACCTGTCGCCGACCAACGAGCTGCTGATCGACGAATCGCTGATCGGCTGGAAGGAATACGAGATGGAGGTTGTCCGCGACAAGAAGGACAACTGCATCATCGTCTGCGCCATCGAGAACTTCGACCCGATGGGCGTGCACACCGGCGACTCGATCACCGTTGCCCCGGCGCAGACCCTGACCGACAAGGAATACCAGATCATGCGCAACGCCTCCCTGGCGGTGCTGCGTGAGATCGGCGTGGAAACCGGCGGTTCCAACGTGCAGTTCGGCATCTGCCCGAACACCGGCCGCATGGTCGTGATCGAGATGAACCCGCGCGTATCGCGTTCCTCGGCGCTGGCCTCCAAGGCCACCGGCTTCCCGATCGCCAAGATCGCCGCCAAGCTGGCCGTCGGCTACACCCTCGACGAGCTGCAGAACGACATCACCGGCGGTCGTACCCCGGCGTCCTTCGAGCCGGCGATCGACTACGTCGTCACCAAGATCCCGCGTTTCGCCTTCGAGAAATTCCCGAAAGCCGACGCCCGCCTGACCACCCAGATGAAATCCGTGGGTGAAGTCATGGCCATCGGCCGGACCTTCCAGGAATCCGTGCAGAAAGCCCTGCGCGGCCTGGAAGTCGGCGCCACCGGTTTCGATCCGAAGCTCGACCTGAGCAACCCGGAAGCCGAGAGCATCCTCAAGCGCGAGCTGACCGTGCCCAATGCCGACCGCATCTGGTACGTCGCCGACGCCTTCCGTGCCGGCAAGAGCATCGCTGAAGTCTTCGATCTGACCCGCATCGACGAGTGGTTCCTGGTGCAGATCGAAGACCTGGTCAAGGACGAAGAGCGCGTCAAGACCCTGGGGCTGTCCGCCATCGACCGCGAGCTGATGTACAAGCTCAAGCGCAAGGGCTTCTCCGACGCCCGCCTGGCGACCCTGCTCGGCGTGACCGAGAAGAACCTGCGCAACCATCGCCACAAGCTCAAGGTGCTGCCGGTGTACAAGCGCGTGGACACCTGCGCCGCGGAGTTCGCCACCGATACCGCCTACATGTACTCGACCTATGAGGAGGAGTGCGAAGCCAATCCGTCGACTCGCGACAAGATCATGATCCTGGGCGGCGGTCCGAACCGCATCGGCCAGGGCATCGAGTTCGACTACTGCTGCGTACACGCGGCGCTGGCCATGCGTGAAGACGGTTACGAGACCATAATGGTCAACTGCAACCCGGAGACCGTCTCCACCGACTACGACACTTCCGACCGCCTGTACTTCGAGCCGGTGACCCTGGAAGACGTGCTGGAAATCGTCCGCGTCGAGCAGCCCAAGGGCGTCATCGTGCAGTACGGCGGCCAGACCCCGCTGAAACTCTGCCGCGCCCTGGAAGAAGCCGGCGTGCCGATCATCGGCACCAGTCCGGACGCCATCGACCGCGCCGAAGACCGCGAGCGCTTCCAGCAGATGGTCCAGCGTCTGAACCTGCGCCAGCCGGCCAACGCCACCGCGCGCAGCGAAGACCAGGCCCTGGAGCTGTCGAAGAACATCGGCTACCCGATGGTGGTTCGTCCGTCCTACGTGCTCGGCGGCCGTGCGATGGAAATCGTTTACCAGGAAGAAGAGCTCAAGCGCTACATGCGCGAAGCCGTGAAAGTCTCCAACGACAGCCCGGTGCTGCTGGACCGCTTCCTCAACTGCGCCATCGAAGTCGACATCGATGCGGTGTGCGACGGCGAGACCGTGGTGATCGGCGCGATCATGCAGCACATCGAACAGGCCGGCGTGCACTCCGGTGACTCCGCCTGCTCGCTGCCGCCGTACTCGCTGCCGCAGCACATCCAGGACGAGATCCGCGAGCAGGTCAAGAAGATGGCCCTGGAGCTCGGCGTGGTCGGCCTGATGAACGTGCAGATGGCCGTGCAGGGCGAAGACATCTACGTGATCGAGGTGAACCCGCGCGCGTCGCGTACCGTGCCGTTCGTCTCCAAGTGCATCGGCGAGTCCCTGGCCAAGGTTGCGGCCCGCGTCATGGCTGGCAAATCCCTGGCCGAAGTCGGCTTCACCCAGGAGGTGATCCCGCCGTACTATAGCGTCAAGGAAGCGGTGTTCCCGTTCGCCAAGTTCCCGGGCGTCGACCCGATCCTCGGCCCAGAAATGAAGTCCACGGGCGAGGTGATGGGTGTCGGCGACAGCTTCGGTGAGGCATTCGCCAAGGCCCAGTTGGGCGCCAGCGAAATCCTGCCGAACGCCGGTTGCGCCTTCATCAGCGTCCGCGAGGACGACAAGCCGCAAGCCGTTCAGGTCGCCCGCGACCTGGTCGCGCTGGGCTTCGAGGTGGTTGCCACTGCCGGCACCGCCAAGGTGATCGAGGCCGCCGGTCTGCCGGTGCGTCGCGTGAACAAGGTGACCGAGGGCCGTCCTCACGTGGTCGACATGATCAAGAATGACGAAGTCACCCTGATCATCAACACCACCGAAGGCCGCCAGTCCATCGCCGACTCGTACTCCATCCGTCGTAACGCCCTGCAGCACAAGATCTACTGCACCACCACCATCGCGGCGGGTCAGGCGATCTGTGAGGCGCTCAAGTTCGGTCCCGAGAAGACCGTTCGCCGTCTGCAGGATCTCCATGCAGGAATCAACGCATGAGCAAATTTCCAATGACCGTCCAGGGCGCTCGCGCCCTGGAAGAAGAACTGAAATACCTGAAGACCGTTCTGCGCCCGCAGATCACCCAGGCCATCGCCGAAGCGCGTGAACTGGGTGACCTCAAGGAGAACGCCGAGTACCACGCGGCCCGTGAGCAGCAGGGTATGTCCGAGGCGCGCATCCGTGACATCGAGGCCAAGCTGTCCAACGCGCAGATCATCGACGTGACCACCATTCCGCACAGCGGCAAGGTGATCTTCGGCACCACCGTCGATATCGCCAACGTCGAGACCGACGAAACCGTGACCTACCAGATCGTCGGCGACGACGAGGCGGACATCAAGAACAGCAAGATCTCGGTCAACTCGCCGATCGCCCGTGCGCTGATCGGCAAGACCGAGGGCGACGCCGTTCTGGTGAAGACTCCGGGCGGCGACGTCGAGTACGAGATCGTTGAAGTCCGCCACGCCTGATCGGCAATCCCTGAATGCAGGCACCGCCAGTTGGTTGCTGGCCCAGACATTCTGGGTCGGCGGCCTCTGGCTGCTTCAGTTCGTGGTGCTGCCGGCGCTGGACAAGATCGGTCTGGCGCCGTTGCTGGTGGAGTCCGTCTCCGACGCGCTGAAGCCGTTGCTGCTGGGGTTTGCCGCTTTCTGCGTTCTGCTCCAGGCGCTGGTGCTCTGGCAGGCGCGCGGGCTCGCGGCCTTCATCCGTGAAACGCGGGGGCAGTTGCTGCTCACCGTGCTGGTAATGGCGGCAGCCTATTTCGTGGTGCGACAGGTCGCGCCGGACGCTCAGCGCTGGCTGCTGTTCAACTACCTGGTGGTGGCGCTCTGCGGTCTGCTGCTGGTGCTGCAGCCGGTGCCCGGGCGCAACGAGCGCAACTGACGCGGCGGAGCCTTGCCGGCTCCGCGTTGCCGGTCTTGACTGTCAGAGACCGCTGAAGCGGCTGATGTTCGACAGGTTCTTGTTCGGCTTGGGATTGCGGCGATAGATCAGCGCCATCTTGCCGATGCTTTGAATCAGTTCGCAGCTGCCGTTCTGGCAGAGTTCGTCGATCAGCGCACGACGATCGTCGCGTTCGGCGATGCGGAACTGCACCTTGATCAGTTCATGATCGTTGAGCGCACGCTCAAGCTCGGCCATCACACCTTCCGACAGACCGTTTTCAGCAACGGTCAATACGGGTTTCAGGTGATGCCCGATAGATTTGAACTGCTTTTTCTGCTCCTGAGAGAGCGCCATAATCTGACCCCTGGGAAAAAGGCGGATATTCTACCCGAGTTTCGGTTATACCGGGATGCCGCTCAGACGAGGTAATACGTGGCCCGTTCCAAGACTAGCCATCGCTGGCTGAAAGAACATTTCGACGATCCGTACGTGAAGATGGCACAGCGCGACGGCTATCGCTCGCGCGCCAGCTACAAGCTGCTGGAAATCCAGGAGAAGGATCGCATCCTCCGTCCGGGCATGACCGTGGTCGATCTCGGCGCGGCGCCGGGCGGCTGGTCGCAGGTCACCAGTCGGGTGATCGGCGACAAGGGCACGCTGATCGCCTCGGACATCCTGCCGATGGACAGCATCCCGGACGTCACCTTCATCCAGGGGGACTTCACCGAGGACGAGGTCTTCGCCCGGTTGCTCGAGGCCATCGGAGAAAATCCGGTAGACCTTGTGATTTCCGATATGGCCCCCAATATGAGTGGACTGCCCGCCGTCGACATGCCTCGTGCGATGTTCCTCTGCGAGCTGGCCCTGGACCTGTGCACCCGCGTGCTGCGTCCGGGCGGCGACTTCCTGATCAAGATCTTCCAGGGTGAGGGTTTCGACGCTTACCACAAGATGGTTCGCGAGAACTTCGAGAAGGTGCAGATGCGCAAGCCGCTGTCGTCCCGCGACCGTTCGCGGGAGCAGTATCTGCTCGCACGGGGCTTTCGCGGCGCCTAGACTGGAATGATTGGGCCGGCCTCCGGTCTATGCCTTGCAGGTTTTGCTTGTACCGGTGAAAGCCGGGGTTCATAAAGGGTTACAGACGGCGCCTGCCTGGCGGCGGGCGTTGTGTAGTAATTTTGGCCGGAAGGAGTCTGGCCGTCGTGAGAAGCGGTTTCCAGGGCGGAGCCGGCTTCAGAGGGTAGTCAATTGAACGACATGGCAAAGAACCTGATTCTGTGGCTCATCATCGCGGCGGTACTCGTCACTGTGATGAACAACTTCTCCAGCCCGAGCGAGCCGCAGACGCTCAACTATTCCGACTTCATCCAGCAGGTGAAGGACGGCAAGGTCGAGCGCGTAACCGTCGACGGCGCGGTCATCACCGGCAAGCGCCAGGATGGTGACACCTTCAAGACCATCCGCCCGGCCATCGCTGACAATGGCTTGATCGGTGATCTGGTCAACAACAACGTGGTCATCGAAGGCAAGCAACCCGAGCAGCAGAGCATCTGGACCCAGCTGCTGGTGGCGAGCTTCCCGATCCTGGTGATCATCGCGGTCTTCATGTTCTTCATGCGCCAGATGCAGGGCGGCGGCGGCGGTCGCGGCGGCCCGATGAGCTTCGGCAAGAGCAAGGCCCGCCTGCTGTCGGAAGACCAGGTGAAGACCACCTTCGCCGACGTCGCCGGTTGCGACGAGGCCAAGGAAGAAGTCAGCGAGCTGGTGGAATTCCTTCGCGATCCGGGCAAGTTCCAGCGCTTGGGTGGCCGTATCCCGCGCGGCGTGCTGATGGTCGGTCCGCCCGGTACCGGCAAGACCCTGCTCGCCAAGGCCATCGCTGGCGAAGCCAAGGTGCCGTTCTTCACCATTTCCGGTTCGGACTTCGTGGAAATGTTCGTCGGCGTGGGCGCCTCGCGCGTTCGCGACATGTTCGACCAGGCCAAGAAGCACGCGCCCTGCATTATCTTCATCGACGAGATCGACGCTGTTGGTCGCCATCGTGGCGCCGGCCTGGGTGGCGGTCACGACGAGCGCGAGCAGACCCTCAACCAGTTGCTGGTGGAGATGGACGGCTTCGAGATGAATGACGGCATCATCGTCATCGCCGCGACCAACCGTCCGGACGTGCTCGACCCCGCGCTGCTGCGTCCGGGTCGCTTCGACCGCCAGGTGGTGGTCGGCCTGCCGGACATTCGCGGCCGCGAGCAGATCCTGAAAGTGCATATGCGCAAGGTTCCGCTGGGCGATAACGTCGATCCGGCCGTAATTGCGCGCGGTACCCCGGGCTTCTCCGGTGCCGACCTGGCCAACCTGGTCAACGAAGCCTCGCTGTTCGCCGCCCGCGCCAACAAGCGCATCGTCGATATGCGCGAGTTCGAACTGGCCAAGGACAAGATCATGATGGGCGCCGAGCGCAAGACCATGGTCATGTCCGAGAAGGAGAAGAAGAACACCGCGTTCCACGAAGCCGGCCACGCCATCGTTGGTCGTCTGGTTCCGGAGCACGACCCGGTCTACAAGGTTTCCATCATTCCGCGCGGCCGCGCCCTGGGCGTGACCATGTTCCTGCCGGAAGAGGACCGCTACAGCCTGTCCAAGCGCGCCCTGGAAAGCCAGATCTGCTCGCTGTTCGGCGGCCGTATCGCCGAAGAGATGACCCTGGGCTTCGAAGGCGTCACCACCGGTGCCTCCAACGACATCATGCGTGCCACCCAGTTGGCGCGGAACATGGTGACCAAGTGGGGGTTGTCGGAAAAGCTCGGTCCGCTGATGTACGCGGAAGAGGAGGGCGAGGTGTTCCTGGGGCGCAGCGCCGGCGGCCAGCACTCTAATCTCTCCGGTGAGACTGCAAAGCTGATCGACCAGGAAGTGCGCCGCATCATTGACGACTGCTACGGCACCGCCAAGCGCCTGCTGGAAGAGAACCGCGACAAGCTCGACATGATGGCCGACGCGCTGATGAAGTACGAAACCATCGATGCCGATCAGATCGACGACATCATGGCCGGCCGCACTCCACGTGAGCCGCGCGACTGGCAGGGTGGCAACTCCGGCTCATCCGGCAATGCCGCGTCGCCGCGCGACGAGGGCCGCCAGGAAAACCCGATTGGCGGTCCCGCCGGCGAACACTGAGATCACTGAATGAGTTCGTTGTACCACCCGACCCGGTTGCCTTGCGGCAACCGGGTTCTTGATTTAAGCCGCCCGCACGTCATGGGCATCCTCAATGTCACGCCGGATTCCTTCTCCGACGGCGGGCGCTTCAACCAGCACGATGCTGCCTTGCGCCATGCGGCGGAGATGGTCGCAGCCGGCGCGACGCTGATCGACATCGGCGGCGAGTCGACCCGCCCGGGAGCCCGCGTGGTTTCCCCCACTGAGGAACTGGAGCGTGTAGCCCCGGTGGTCGAGGCGATTGCCCGCGAGCTGGATGTCGTGATCTCGGTGGATACCTCTACTCCTGCCGTCATGCGAGAGACCGCCCGGCTCGGTGCGGGCCTGATCAACGACGTACGCTCCTTGCAGCGCGACGGCGCCCTGGATGCTGCCGTGGATACGGGGCTCCCGGTATGCCTGATGCACATGCGTGGCGAGCCGGGGAACATGCAGGACGATCCGCGTTATCCGGATATTCTCCAGGAGGTCCGGGGCTTCCTTGAGGGGCGCATCGCCGTGTGCGAATCCGTGGGCATTGCCCGGGAAAAGATCGTCATCGATCCTGGCTTCGGCTTTGCCAAGACCCAGAGTCACAACCTCAACCTGTTCCGGCAGATGGAGCAGTTGCTGAGCCTGGGTTGCCCGCTTCTGGTCGGTGTCTCGCGCAAGAGCATGGTCGGCCGCGCGCTGGGGCGCGAGGTCGGGGAAAGACTTCATGGCAGCCTTGCGCTTGCCGCTCTTGCGGTGACCAAGGGGGCCAGCATTATACGGGTGCACGATGTGTCCCAGACAGTTGACGTAGTGCGAATGATCCACGCGGTGGAAAGCGCAACAGAAGGAGAGCAGGTATGAGCAGGAAGTATTTCGGTACCGATGGAATTCGCGGGCGCGTAGGCACTCCGCCGATCACGCCGGACTTCGTGCTCAAGTTGGGTTGGGCTGTGGGCATGGCCTTCCGTCAGCAGGGCAAGTGCCGTGTGCTGGTGGGCAAGGACACGCGCATCTCCGGCTACATGTTCGAGTCCGCGCTGGAGGCTGGTCTGTCGGCCGCCGGCGCCGATGTGATGCTGCTGGGCCCCATGCCGACTCCGGGTATCGCCTATCTGACCCGTACCTTCCATGCCGAGGCCGGTATCGTCATCAGCGCTTCGCACAATCCACATGACGACAACGGCATCAAGTTCTTCTCCGGCCAGGGCACCAAGCTGCCGGACGAGGTCGAGTTGATCATCGAGGAGCTTCTGGACGCGCCGATGACCGTGGTCGAATCCGCGCGCCTGGGCAAGGTCTCGCGGATCAACGACGCCGCTGGCCGCTACATCGAGTTCTGCAAGAGCAGCGTGCCTTCCAACACCAGCTTCGCCGGCCTGCGCATCGCGCTGGATTGTGCCCATGGCGCGACCTACAAGATCGCCCCGAACGTCTTCCGCGAGCTCGGCGCCGAAGTCTTCGTCATCGGCGCCGAGCCCAACGGTCTGAACATCAACGACAAGTGCGGCTCGACCCACATGGGGGCGTTGCAGGAAGCGGTGTTGTCCCAGCATGCGGATATCGGTGTTGCCTTCGACGGCGACGGCGATCGGGTGATGATGGTCGACCACACCGGCACCATCGTCGATGGCGATGAGATCCTCTTCCTCATCGCTCGCGACATGCTCGACCGCGGCAGGCTGCACGGCGGGGTGGTCGGCACCCTGATGAGCAACCTGGGCCTGGAGCTCGCCTTGCAGGACCTGCACATCCCCTTCGCCCGCGCCAAGGTCGGCGACCGCTACGTGATGTCCGAGCTGCAGTCGCGCAACTGGCAGCTGGGTGGTGAGAACTCCGGCCATGTCGTGTGCTACCAGCACACTACGACCGGCGATGCGATTATCGCGGCTCTGCAGGTGCTGATGGCGCTGAAAACGCGCGGACAGAACCTGGCCGAGGCGCGGATGGGCATTCGCAAGTGTCCGCAGGTGCTGATCAACGTGCGTTTTGCCGGCGGTGGGGTCGATCCGCTGGAACATCCGGCGGTGAAGGAGGCCTGTGCCAAGGTGACCGAGGAAATGGCCGGCCGCGGCCGCGTCCTGTTGCGCAAGTCCGGCACCGAACCCTTGGTGCGGGTCATGGTCGAGGGTGACGAGGAAGCACGCGTACGCGCTTATGCCGAACAGCTGGCAAAAGTCGTTACAGAGGTATGTGCTTGATTTCTCTTGTCAGTTCCAAAAGCGTCGAGTAATATCTGCGCCCACTTTGCTCAGCGAGGTACAGCATGCGTCGACCCTTGGTGGCCGGTAATTGGAAAATGCACGGTACCCGCTCCAGCGTAACGGAGCTGATCAAAGGCCTGCGTCAACTGGCTCTTCCCACGGGTGTCGATGTGGCGGTGTTCCCGCCCTGTCTGTACATCAATCAGGTCGTTCAAGGTCTGGATGGAAAGGCGGTTGCCGTCGGTGCGCAGAATTGCGCGGTTGAGCCGATGCAGGGTGCCCTCACGGGCGAAGTCGCAGCCAGCCAGTTGGCGGATGCGAACTGCTCCCTGGTGCTGGTGGGTCATTCCGAGCGTCGCCTGATCCTGGGCGAAAGCGATGGGGTGATCAGTCGCAAGTTTGCGGCGGTTCAATCGTGTGGCCTGATTCCGATCCTGTGCGTGGGCGAGACCCGCGAGCAGCGAGAGGCGGGCAAGACTCTTGAGGTTGTCGGGCGCCAGTTGGGCTCGGTGATCGAGGATCTCGGTGTCGGGGCTTTCTCCCGCGCCGTTGTGGCTTACGAGCCGGTGTGGGCGATTGGGACGGGGCTTACCGCTTCTCCCGAGCAGGCCCAGGAAGTGCATGCGGCGATTCGCGCGCAGATCTCGGCGGAAAACGCAGAGGTGGCCCGCGGCCTTCGTCTCCTGTACGGCGGCAGTGTCAAGGCCGCCAACGCTGTCGAACTTTTCGGCATGCCGGATATCGATGGGGGGCTCATTGGTGGAGCTTCCCTGAATGCAGATGAGTTCGGTGCGATCTGTCGCGCCGCAGGAAACTGAAGATGCTGGAAACAGTTGTAATCGTGATTCACCTGCTGATGGCGCTGGGTCTGGTTGTGCTGGTCCTGCTTCAGCAAGGCAAGGGTGCCGACGCTGGTGCGTCGTTTGGTGCTGGCGCTTCGGGTACTGTTTTCGGTAGCCAGGGTTCTGCTACCTTCCTGAGCCGCTTCACCGCGGTGCTGGCTGCAGTTTTTTTTATTACCAGCTTGGGTTTAGCGTATTTTGCTAAAGAAAAAGCTGATATAATTCGTCACGCTGGGCTTCCTGATCCGGCAGTGATGGAGCAGAAGCAGGAACAAGCTCCGGCAGCTAGCGATGTGCCGGGCGCGCAAGGGCAACCTCAAGCCCCTGCAGGCGGTAACGGCGACGTTCCGGCGGCTCCTGAGCAGAGGTAAGCAGGCAAGAGTTTTTGCCGAGGTGGTGGAATTGGTAGACACGCTACCTTGAGGTGGTAGTGGCCATAGGCTGTAGGGGTTCGAGTCCCCTCCTCGGTACCATATACGAAAAGGCCCGCAGTGCGGGCCTTGTCGTTTCGGAGTTTCGGTTGACCTTGAAGGGGCTCAACCGTATAATTTCGCACCAGCTTTGACGCGGGATGGAGCAGTCTGGTAGCTCGTCGGGCTCATAACCCGAAGGTCGTTGGTTCAAATCCAGCTCCCGCAACCAGTTTGGCAGAGCCCCTTTTCAGGGGCTTTTTGCTAGCTGGACAGTCCGCGCCGCCGTGTCAGGGCGGTCCTTAAGGGATGGGCGTTTCGCCCATTTTTTGTTTCTACAGCATACGCGAGGCGATCAGGTGTCGAGCAAGCTAGAACAGTTGCAGGCCTTGTTGGCCCCTGTAGTAGAAGCGCTCGGCTATGAGTGCTGGGGCCTGGAGTTCATTTCCCAAGGTCGCCATTCCCTGCTCCGGGTTTATATCGACCGTCCGGAAGGCATCCTGATTGATGACTGCGAAATCGTCAGTCGTCAGGTCAGTGGCATCCTGGACGTGGAAGACCCGATCAGTGGCGAGTACACCCTGGAGGTGTCGTCGCCCGGTATGGATCGGCCTCTCTTCACGCTCGAACAGTTCGCCCGCTATGTCGGCGAGCAGGTGAAGATCAAGCTGCGCACGCCCTTCGAACGGCGGCGCAATTTCCAGGGCATTCTCCGTGGTGTGGAGGAGCAGGATGTGGTGGTCCTGGTGGACGACCATGAATACCTGCTGCCGGTCGACTCGATCGACAAGGCCAACATCATTCCCCGATTTGAGTGAGCCGCCAGAGCGCGGATTCCAATGGATTGAAAGGCGAGGCGTACGATGAGCAAAGAAGTACTGCTGGTTGTTGAGTCGGTATCCAACGAGAAGGGTGTACCGCCTGGCGTGATTTTCGAAGCGCTGGAACTGGCCCTGGCGACCGCGACCAAAAAGCGTTTCGAGGACGAGGTTGACCTGCGCGTGGAAATCAACCGCGCCAACGGCAACTACGAGACTTTCCGTCGCTGGACCATCGTCGAAGACGAGGACTACTCCAACCCGGCATCGGAACTGACCGTCGAAGACGTGCAGGAAGAGCACCCCGGCATGAAGGCCGGCGAGGTCATCGAGGAAAAGATCGAGTCCATCGAGTTCGGCCGCATCGCTGCGCAGACCGCCAAGCAGGTCATCGTGCAGAAGGTCCGCGAAGCCGAGCGCGCTCAGGTGGTCGACGCCTACCGCGAGAAGGTCAATGAGATCATCTCGGGTACCGTCAAGAAGGTCACCCGTGACAACGTCATCGTCGACCTGGGCAACAACGCCGAAGCGCTGCTGGCCCGCGACCAGATCATCCCGCGTGAAACCTTCCGCGTCGGCACCCGCGTGCGTGCCCTGCTCAAGGAAATCCGCAGCGAGAACCGTGGCCCTCAGCTGATCCTGTCGCGTACCGCGCCGGAAATGCTGATCGAGCTGTTCCGCATCGAAGTACCGGAAATCGCCGAGCAACTGATCGACGTGATGGCCGCCGCCCGTGATCCGGGTTCGCGCGCCAAGATCGCCGTTCGCTCCAAGGACAAGCGTATCGACCCGCAGGGCGCCTGCATCGGTATGCGTGGTTCCCGCGTCCAGGCCGTCTCCGGCGAACTGGGCGGCGAGCGTGTGGACATCGTCCTCTGGGACGACAACCCCGCGCAGTTCGTGATCAACGCCATGGCCCCGGCCGAAGTGGCGGCGATCATCGTCGACGAAGATACCCACACCATGGATATCGCCGTCGCCGAGGACAACCTGGCACAGGCCATTGGCCGCAGTGGCCAGAACGTCCGTCTGGCCAGCCAGCTCACCGGCTGGACCCTGAATGTGATGACCGAGGCCGATATCCAGGCCAAACAGCAGGCTGAAACTGGCGACATCCTGCAGCGCTTCGTCGACGAGCTGGATGTCGACGAAGAACTCGCCCAGGTCCTAGTGGAAGAAGGTTTCACCACCCTGGAAGAGATCGCCTACGTACCGATGGAAGAGATGCTCAGCATCGACGGCTTCGACGAAGACATCGTCAACGAGCTGCGCTCGCGTGCCAAGGACCGCCTGCTGACCAAAGCCATCGCCACTGAAGAGAAACTCGCCGACGCACAACCTGCCGAAGACCTGCTCAGCCTCGATGGCATGACCAAAGAGCTGGCCGTGGACCTGGCACTGCGTGGCGTAACCACCCGTGAAGATCTTGCCGAGCAATCCATTGACGATCTGCTCGACATCGACGGCATGGACGAAGAGCGTGCCGGCAAGTTGATCATGGCCGCCCGGGCCCATTGGTTCGAGTAAGCATTCGCGGCCTGAGGAGAGAAGTGCATGACGCAAGTCACGGTGAAAGAACTGGCCAAGACGGTCGATACGCCGGTGGAGCGCCTGCTGCAGCAGATGCGCGAAGCGGGTCTGCCCCATAACGATGCCGAGCAGGTAGTCACCGACAGCGAGAAGCAAGCGCTGCTGGCCCACCTGAAAGGCAGCCACGGTGATCGCGCGGACGAGCCGCGCAAGATCACCCTGCAACGCAAGACCACCTCGACCATCCGGGTCGCTGGCAGCAAGACTGTCAGCGTCGAGGTGCGCAAGAAGAAGACCTACGTCAAGCGCGATCCCGAGGAGCTCGAGGCCGAGCGCCAGCGCGAGCTGGAAGAGCAGCGTGCCGCTGAGGAAGCGGTGCGTCTGAAGGCCGAGGAAGAGTCCCGCCAGCGCGCTGCCGAGGAAGAGGCTCGCCGTCAGGCGGACGCTGCTCGCCAGGCGACCAGCGCTGCTCCTGCTGCAGCTCCGGCTGCTGCCGAAGCGCCGCGTGCCGCGGCTCCTGCTCCGGCTGCTCCGGCCGCTGCCGCTCCTGCTGCGGATGACCGCAAGAAGGAAGAAGTACGCCGCGCGCCCAAGCGTGACGACGAGGATGAGCGCCGCGATCGCAAGCATGCCCAGCATCGCCCGTCGATCAAGGAAAAGGAAAAGACCACCGCGCCGCGCGTCGTGCGCAGTGGCGGCGACGACGACGACAGCTTTGGCCGTCGTGGCGGTGGCCGCGGCAAGGGCAAGCTGAAGAAGCGTAACCAGCACGGGTTCCAGAGCCCGACAGGACCGATTGTGCGTGAAGTGAATATCGGCGAGACCATCACCGTGGGCGAGCTCGCTGCCCAGATGTCGGTGAAGGGTGCCGAGGTCGTCAAGTTCATGTTCAAGATGGGCACCCCGGTGACCATCAACCAGGTGCTCGACCAGGAAACCGCCCAGCTGATCGCCGAAGAACTCGGCCACAAGGTCAAGCTGGTCAGCGAGAACGCCCTGGAAGAGCAACTGGCCGAATCCCTGAAGTTCGTCGGTGAGGCGGTATCCCGCGCGCCGGTCGTGACCGTGATGGGCCACGTCGACCACGGCAAGACCTCGCTGCTCGACTACATCCGTCGTGCCAAGGTGGCAGCTGGCGAAGCCGGCGGCATCACCCAGCACATCGGCGCCTACCACGTGGAAACCGACCGCGGCATGGTCACCTTCCTCGACACCCCCGGCCACGCCGCGTTTACCGCGATGCGTGCCCGTGGTGCCCAGGCGACCGACATCGTCATCCTCGTGGTGGCAGCGGACGACGGCGTGATGCCGCAGACCCAGGAAGCCGTACAGCACGCGAAAGCGGCTGGCGTGCCGATCGTGGTCGCGGTGAACAAGATCGACAAGCCCGACGCCAACCCGGACAACATCAAGAACGGCCTGGCCGCTCTGGACGTGATCCCGGAAGAGTGGGGCGGCGATGCTCCGTACGTTCACGTCTCCGCCAAGCTGGGTACCGGCGTCGACGAACTGCTCGAAGCCGTACTGCTGCAGGCTGAAGTACTCGAACTCAAAGCCACTCCGTCGGCCCCGGGCCGTGGCGTGGTGGTCGAGTCCCGTCTGGACAAGGGCCGTGGCCCGGTAGCCACCGTGCTGGTCCAGGACGGTACCCTGCGTCAGGGCGACATGGTCCTGGTCGGCGTCAACTACGGCCGCGTCCGTGCGATGCTCGACGAGAACGGCAAGCCGATCAAGGAAGCCGGTCCGTCCATTCCGGTCGAGATCCTCGGCCTGGATGGCACCCCGGATGCCGGTGACGAGATGACCGTGGTCGCCGACGAGAAGAAGGCCCGCGAAGTCGCTCTGTTCCGTCAAGGCAAGTTCCGCGAAGTGAAACTGGCTCGTGCCCACGCCGGCAAGCTGGAAAACATCTTCGAGAACATGGGCCAGGAAGAGAAGAAGACCCTCAACATCGTGCTCAAGTCCGATGTCCGTGGTTCGCTGGAGGCCCTGCAGGGCTCGCTCAGCGGCCTGGGCAACGACGAAGTGCAGGTTCGCGTGGTCGGCGGCGGCGTCGGTGGCATCACCGAGTCCGATGCCAACCTGGCGCTGGCCTCCAATGCGGTGCTGTTCGGCTTCAACGTCCGTGCCGACGCCGGTGCGCGCAAGATCGTCGAGTCCGAAGGCCTCGACATGCGTTACTACAACGTGATCTACGACATCATCGAAGACGTCAAGAAAGCCCTGACCGGCATGCTCGGCAGCGATGTTCGCGAGAACATCCTGGGTATCGCCGAAGTGCGTGACGTGTTCCGTTCGCCGAAGTTCGGCGCCGTCGCCGGCTGCATGGTCACCGAGGGTCTGGTGCACCGCAACCGTCCGATCCGCGTACTGCGCGACGACGTGGTCATCTTCGAAGGCGAGCTGGAATCCCTGCGTCGCTTCAAGGATGACGTCTCCGAAGTCCGTGCCGGCATGGAGTGCGGTATCGGCGTGAAGAGCTACAACGACGTCCGCGTCGGCGACAAGATCGAAGTGTTCGAGAAGGTCGAAGTCGCTCGTACTCTGTAAGGGTATTCGAGCGTGAACGCAGCGCCCGGGCCAGCTTTCCAGCTGTCCCGGGCGTTTGCCGCTTTCAGACCCGGAGCCTTTGGGCTCGGGTAAGCAGGTTAGAAAAATGGCAAAAGAGTACAGCCGTACCCAGCGTATCGGCGACCAGATGCAGCGCGAGCTGGCGCTGCTGATCCAGCGTGAAATCAAGGATCCCCGCCTGGGCCTGGTGACCATCACCGGCGTGGATGTGGCCCGTGACCTGTCCCATGCCAAGGTGTATGTCACCGTGATGGGCCAGGACGACAACGCCGAAGTGGTGAAGCAGAACACCGGCATCCTCAACGATGCCGCGGGTTTCCTGCGCATGCAGCTGGGCAAGGCGATGAAGCTGCGCACCGTGCCGCAATTGCACTTCAGCTATGACGCCAGTATCCGCCGTGGTGCGGAACTCTCGGCGCTGATCGAGCGGGCGGTGGCTGAAGATCGCCGCCATGACGGCGACTCCGAGGAGTAAGCCGTGGCGCAGGTCAAACGCATCCGCCGCGCGGTCAACGGTGTGCTGATTCTCGACAAGCCGCTGGGCATGAGTTCCAACCAGGCGCTGCAGAAGGTGCGCTGGCTGCTCAACGCCGAGAAGGCTGGCCACACCGGTAGTCTCGATCCTTTGGCCACCGGCGTGCTGCCGCTCTGCTTCGGCGAGGCGACCAAGTTTTCGCAGTACCTGCTCGACGCCGACAAGGCCTACGAGACGATTGCCAAGCTGGGCGTCACTACCACCACCGCAGATGCCGAGGGTGAGGTGCTCGAACAGCGCGAGGTGACCAGCGGTCGGGAGGCCATCGAGGCCCTGCTGCCGCGCTTCCGCGGCGATATAGAGCAGGTGCCGCCGATGTACTCGGCCCTGAAGAAGGATGGCCAGCCGCTGTACAAGCTGGCCCGTGCAGGAGAGGTAGTGGAGCGCGAGGCGCGTTCTGTTACTATTGCGCGCCTGGATTTGCTTGCCTTCGAGTCGCCCTGTGCGACCTTGGCCGTTTCCTGCAGCAAGGGCACCTACATTCGCACCCTGGTCGAAGACCTCGGACGCGAACTTGGGTGCGGTGCACACGTTGCCGCCCTGCGCAGGACCCAGGCAGGTCCGTTCCAGCTGAGCCAGTCGGTGACGCTGGAGGAGCTCGAGAAAGCCCATGCCGAGGGTGGCAACGAAGCCCTCGACCGCTTCCTGCTGCCGGTGGATGCCGGCCTGGAGCACTGGCCGCTGCTGCAATTGTCCGAGCACAGCGCCTATTACTGGCTGCATGGTCAGCCGGTGCGCGCCCCCGAATTGCCGAAGTTCGGCATGCTGAGGGTGCAGGATCACGAAGGCCGCTTCATCGGTATCGGTGAAGTGGTCGAGGACGGGCGCCTGGCGCCGCGTCGACTGATTCGGTCTTAAGGCCGAAACCGAGGGTGGCTGTCAGCAGGCACGGTCACTCCTCTTACTATGAACACAGGGATAAGTCCCTGGCCTGTTACCTCAGAGGAAGCCCCATCATGGCACTGAGCGTCCAAGAAAAAGCCCAGATCGTTAACGAGTACAAGCAAGCTGAAGGCGACACCGGTTCCCCGGAAGTGCAGGTTGCACTGCTGTCCGCCAACATCAACAAGCTGCAGGACCACTTCAAGGCCAACGGCAAAGACCACCACTCCCGTCGTGGCCTGATCCGTATGGTCAACCAGCGTCGTAAGCTGCTGGATTACCTGAAGAGCAAGGACACCTCTCGTTACAGCGCCCTGATCGGTCGCCTGGGCCTGCGTCGCTAAGACGGCAAGCCTGAAGTGGGAAGCTGGGAGTCCGGGGTCGATGGGCGGTGTATACCGCTCATCGGCTTCGGCTCCCGGCTTTCTCGCTTTTATAGGGAATGAATTCGGGTCCGACTCCCGGCATTTCCACGATTTCCCCCAAGGCAACTAAAGCGAAGGTAGAAAAACCGTGAACCCGGTAACCAAGAAATTCCAGTTCGGTCAGTCGACCGTAACCCTCGAGACTGGCCGCATCGCCCGCCAGGCCACCGGTGCCGTCCTGGTCACCATGGACGACGTGACCGTGCTCTGCACCGTCGTCGGTGCCAAGCAGGCCGACCCGAGCAAGAGCTTCTTCCCGCTCTCCGTGCACTACCAGGAGAAGACCTACGCAGCCGGCCGCATCCCCGGTGGCTTCTTCAAGCGTGAAGGCCGTCCTTCCGAGAAGGAAACCCTGACCTCGCGTCTGATCGACCGTCCGATCCGCCCGCTGTTCCCCGAAGGCTTCATGAACGAAGTGCAGGTCGTCTGCACCGTCGTTTCCACCAACAAGAAGTCCGATCCGGACATCGCTGCCATGATCGGCACCTCCGCCGCCCTGGCGATCTCCGGCATTCCGTTCGCCGGCCCGATCGGCGCTGCCCGCGTTGGCTTCCACCCGGAAATCGGCTACATCCTCAACCCGACCTACGAGCAGCAGCAGAGCTCCAGCCTCGACATGGTCGTAGCCGGTACCTCCGACGCCGTACTGATGGTTGAATCCGAAGCCGACGAGCTGACCGAAGACCAGATGCTGGGCGCCGTTCTGTTCGCCCACGAAGAATTCCAGGCCGTCATCCGCGCCGTCGCCGAGCTGGCTACCGAAGCCGGCAAGCCGAGCTGGAACTGGACCGCCCCGGTCGAGAACACCGCCCTGGTCAACGCCATCAAGGCCGACTTCGGTGCTGCCATCTCCGAGGCCTACACCGTTACCGTCAAGCAGGACCGTTACGCGGCCCTGGACGCCCTGCGTGAGCAGGTCGTCGCCAAGTTCGCCGGCGAAGGCGAAGGCCAGTTTGCCGCAGGTGACGTCAAGGAAGCCTTCGGCCTGCTGGAATACCGCACCGTTCGCGAGAACATCGTCAACGGCAAGCCGCGTATCGATGGCCGCGACACCCGCACCGTTCGCCCGCTGAAGATCGAAGTCGGCGTACTGGGCAAGACCCACGGCTCGGCGCTGTTCACCCGTGGCGAAACCCAGGCCCTGGTGGTTGCCACCCTCGGCACCGCCCGTGACGCCCAGCTGCTCGACACCCTCGAAGGCGAGCGCAAGGACCCCTTCATGCTGCACTACAACTTCCCGCCGTTCTCGGTCGGTGAGTGTGGTCGCATGGGCAGCGCAGGCCGTCGTGAAATCGGCCACGGCCGTCTGGCTCGTCGCAGCGTCGCGGCCATGCTGCCGTCCCAGGACGAGTTCCCCTACACCATCCGCGTCGTTTCCGAGATCACCGAATCCAACGGTTCCAGCTCCATGGCTTCCGTTTGCGGTGCTTCCCTGGCTCTGATGGATGCGGGTGTTCCGGTCAAGGCTCCGGTTGCCGGTATCGCCATGGGTCTGGTGAAGGAAGGCGACAAGTTCGCCATCCTGACCGACATTCTGGGTGACGAAGACCACCTGGGCGACATGGACTTCAAGGTCGCCGGTACCGACAAGGGCGTGACCGCCCTGCAGATGGACATCAAGATCAACGGCATCACCGAAGAGATCATGGAGATCGCCCTGGGCCAGGCCCTGGAAGCTCGCCTGAACATCCTCGGCCAGATGAACCAGATCATCGCCGCGCCGCGCGCCGAGCTGTCGGAAAACGCTCCGACCATGATCCAGATGAAGATCGACACCGACAAGATCCGCGACGTCATCGGCAAGGGCGGCGCCACCATTCGCAGCATCTGCGAAGAGACCAAGGCCTCGATCGACATCGAGGACGATGGCAGCGTGAAGATCTACGGCGAAACCAAGGAAGCTGCCGAGGCCGCCAAGCAGCGCGTCCTGGGCATCACCGCGGAAGCCGAGATCGGCAAGATCTACGTCGGCAAGGTCGAGCGCATCGTGGACTTCGGCGCCTTCGTCAACATCCTGCCGGGCAAGGATGGTCTGGTGCACATCTCGCAGATCAGCGACAAGCGCATCGACAAGGTCACCGACGTTCTGCAGGAAGGCCAGGAAGTCAAAGTCCTGGTTCTCGACGTGGACAACCGTGGCCGCATCAAGCTGTCCATCAAGGACGTAGCCGCTGCTGAAGCCTCTGGCGTGTAAGCCAACGGTGAAATGAAGAGGGCCCCTTGCGGGCCCTCTTTTTTTGCCTTGAGAATGCTCTATTCGCCGATCTCGCTCCAAGGATGCCCCGAGATGGACAAGCGCTACTGCCACTACCACAGTGCCCAGCCCGCGACCTGGCATTGCCAGCCGTGCGAGCGTCATTACGGCGACTGCTGCATTCCCCTCAACGCTGACGCTCCCGAGTACGCTCCGGCGTGCCCGCTTTGTCGCGGCCACCTGCGCTTCCTTGGCGCGGCGAACACCGCTCAGCCCTTCTGGGAGCGCCTGCCGAAATTCTTCGCCTATGGCTTCCAGGCCGGGCCGCTGGCCTTCTGTGCCCTGCTGGCGTTGGCCTGTGTATTCATGCCGGCGGTGTTCCTGCTCTGGATCGCCCTGCTCAGCGTGGCGACCAAGTACCTGCACAGCGTGATCGAGGCGGCGAGCTTTGGCGGCCAGGACGCGCCCGGCCTGCTGGAGGCCTTCAGCGCCGACAGCCTGCGCACTTTCTTCCAGCAACTGGCGGTATTCCTGATCGCCCTTGTGCTGCTCTGGCTGGCAGCGGATTTCCACAGCGAGGCGATCTACTGGGCGGCGAACATTGCCATCGTGCTGGTATTGCCGGCGAGCATCATCCGCCTGTCCCTGGACAAGAGCCTGGGCGCGGCGCTCAGTCCGGGCGAGGTGGGGCAGGTGATCGGCGCCATGGGCTGGCGCTACCTGATCCTCTGCGTTTTCCTTTTCATCCTCTGGCAGTCGCCGACCTACGTGGGCTGGCTGCTGTCCCACGGCCTGCCCAGGGTGGTGATGGTGCCGGTGGTGGCCGGGCTGACGGGATACTTCAGCGTGGTGATGTGCGCCATGATGGGCTATGCCGTCTTCCAGTATCAGGGCGAACTGGGCTACGCATCTGCCGGTGACGACGCCCCGGCTGGCTTCGCCGCGCCGGAATGGCACCGGCGCAAGGCGCTGGCCGAGGCAGAAGTCCGGGTGAAGGAAGGGCAGACCGGCGCCGCTCTGGAGATTCTGCTGGCCGCCCTGCGCGAAGGGCGCCAGGACCTCAAGCTGAACGAACGTTATCACCAGTTGCTGTTTGCCCTGAACGAACGTGCGGAATGCCTGAACCATCTGCCGCATTACCTGGGGCTCGCCAGTCGCCTCAATCCGCACCTGGCCGCCAGCGCCTTTCTCAATGCGCGGCAGCTGCAGGCCGATTATCTGCCGGAAGACCCGGGCGTTTGCGAACGCATCGCCGAGGTGTTGATCGAGCGCCACAAGGCCCGCGAGGGGCTGAGCCTGCTGCGCAATCTGCACAAGCGCTTCCCGGAGTATCCCGGCATTCCGCGCGCCTACCTGATGGCCGCGCGGGCGTTTTCCGAGGAACTGGGTCAGGTCGAGCCGGCGCAGCAGTTGCTGGCATTCATCCGCCAGCGTTATCCCGCCTTCGAGCAGATGGGCGAGGTAGTGCAGCTCGAATCCGTCCTGGCGAAGCTGGGCAAGAAATCCGGCTGAAGGTCATGCAGATTGCATGAAGCGCAGCGGCAGTTTATGCAAACTGCAACCGCTCCGCTTTTGCGTAAACTTTGTAAGCTATTGATTTATAAAATTTTTGATGAGCTGGAAAAACTGGCACAGGGCTTGCGATATTCCTTGTGCAACTGCTGCCAGGCACGGTCGCAGTTTTCCAATAATTCAGGAGAAACCGCCATGAAACGTTTCAACAAACTGGCTCTTGCCGCTGCCACTGCAACCGCCCTGAGCTTCTCGTTCGCCAACTCGGTGTTCGCCCAGCCGACGACCCTGGCCGCCAACGATACAGTTCAGAAGACTGAAGAGGCGGTTTCCGACACCTGGATCACCAGCAAGGTGAAGTCCAGCCTGATCGCTGACAAGGACATCAGCGGCACCAACATCAAGGTCGAAACCAACAAGGGTGTGGTGTCGCTGTCCGGCAACGTCAAATCCGATGCCGAGAAAGAACTCGCCATCAAGACCGCCAAAGGCATCAAGGGCGTGACCGCGGTGTCCGCTGACGGCCTGAAATCGGTCGAATAAGGGCGCGAGTCCTTTACCCATCCAATCTTCCAGAGGAGGATCGCCATGAACACTGACGTCATCAAAGGCAAGTGGAAGCAGCTTTCCGGCTCGCTCAAGGAAAAGTGGGGCAAGCTCACTGACGACGACCTGCAGGCGGCAGACGGACACGCCGAGTACCTGGTAGGCAAACTGCAGGAGCGCTACGGCTGGACTCGCGAAAAAGCGGAAGAGGAAGTCCGCGATTTCAGCAGCCGCCTGTAGCGCCCAGACACAGGGATGGTCCAGGCCCCGCCGGTTCACCGGCGGGGCTTTTGTTTTTCCGTCAGGGCGCGAGGTGCTGCTGGTAGATCGTCAGTTGACGCGTCGGATCGGCTTCCGGGTAGTGCTGGCGAAGGAAGCGCGAAAGCTCGCGTACCGCCTGCAGATCACCTTTCTGGCCCATCTGCTTGGCCAGTTGCAGGGTCAGGCCAGGCAGTTGTTCGGGCAGTTGGCCGGAGCGTGTCAGGCGACGCCAGCTGTGCAGGGCTTGCCCGGTTTCGTTGCGTTGCAGCAGTTTGCGCAGCAGGTGCAACTGGATCGCTGGGTGCCCGAGCAGGCCTGCATCGCTCGCAGCGCTTTCCTCGGCGAGCCGACGCAACAGGGCGTCGGCGGCGGGAGAGGGCGGCAAGGCGAAGAGCTGCTTGAGGGTTTCGCTCATCAGCGCCCGGTCCTGCCGCCCCTTGGCTACCCCGTACAGGCGCTCGACCAGCACGGGACGGCCGGGAAACTGCTGCAGCAGCTGTGGTCCGCGCGCAGCGGCCTGATCCAGGGCAAAGCGGCCAATCAACTCGTCGAGTGCCGCCAGGGCGCGCTTGAACGGCGCATCCGGGTCTTCCTTTGCCAGGTACGCCTCGTCCACCGGCATCCGCCCCAGCTTGCGCGGCAGCCAGACGGCGAGGAAGCCGGACACCAGCCCACCGATGTGTGCGTAGTAGTTCACATGGTCGGCGGCGCGGATCAGTCCGAACAGTTCCTTGCCCAGCCAGAGCGGCAGGATCCACAGCGCGGGCGCCTTGAGGTAGCCCATCAGCGGCCCGAGCCAGTAGAAGAACTGGATACGGCGCAGGCCATAGACGCCGATGTACATGCCCATCAGGCCGGAGATGGCGCCCGAGGCGCCAATGCCGGGCACCCAGGACGGGTCCAGTGCCCACCACAGCAGTCCTGAGCAGAGGCCGCTGAACAGATAGAGGCCCAGATAAAGGGCACGGCCGAGCGCGGCCTCCAGGGCGAAGCCGAAGATGAACAGGAACACCATGTTACCGGCCAGGTGCCAGAAGCTGCCGTGGAGGAACATCGAGCCGAACAGGCCCTGTACGGTGAATCGCTCGGGGATGAAACCGAAGCGCAGGCTGCTGGTCTGGTCGCGCGCCGCTTCGGCCCTGGCGCGTGCGGCCTGCCAGGCTGCGTCCTGCTGGAACGCCGGCAGGACGCGCAACTCATGGCCGAACTCCAGATCGGAAAGCACCAGCCAGGCCAGCTGCTGGCGGGGCAGTGCTTCCAGAGCGCGTTGCTGATCGGCTTCCAGCCGGTCGCGGCGCTCCAGCGAGGCGCTGAACAGTGGGCGTTCGTGACCGAGCAGGTCCTGGGCGAGATACACGCGCACGGCTTCCTCGCGGCGAGCGCCGTCGCCACCCTGGTAGCCGAAGTAGATCAATACGTTGATGACGATCAGCAGCAGCGTGATGACCGGAGGTTTCTTCCAGTCCAGCGGGTGCTCGGCGGGGACTATGACCATGGCGACCGATCCTTGGCGCGGTGGCGTGAATGCGGAAGTGGCGGCGAGACTAGCACCTCGCCAGTACGCCTGTCAGTTGCCGCTGCGCTTGCTCTGGATATCGCTGAGGCGGTTACCTTCGAAGCGGACGAAATACAGCATGCCGCTCCACGGACCGTAGATCCATTCCTCCACGGCGACTTCCATGGATTCGCCGTACCGATAGCCGGGCACCTGCTTGTAGCCCAGGAAGGAGCGGCTGACCGGCTCGCCACAGCGGCTGAGCACATCGCTGGACACATCGCCGGTGCTGATCAGCTTGCTGTTGCAGCGCAGGCTGGCGGCCTGGGTGGCGGGTGCCGAGAAGGCGAGCGGCAGTAGCAGCGCAGTGACGCGCAGAAGGGGGGAGGTCTTCAATTGCGTTTGAACTCGATGCTTTTGAGCTTGTTGGCTTCGAAGGTGAGGATGTAGCTGGTGCCGTTGCGTGGTCCGTAGACCCACTCCTCGACGCGGTATTCGCGGCGGTCGTAGCCACCGAGGGTGTAGCCGACTTCATCCCGATGATCCGGCGCGCCGCACTTCTGTTCGACTTCCCAGGCGCGGTCGCCCGCATTGATCAGGGCGCTGCCGCAACGCATGCTTTCCGCCTGGGCGCCCGCCGCGCAAAGCAGCAGGGCGCAGGACGTCCAGGTCAGGGCTTTCATCGAACGACTCCTTACTCGCTGTCGAGGTGAAGCTGGGTGGCCACACTGCCACCATTCTCCGCTTCGCCGAAGCTGACGTCGATGAGGTAGATACGGTCGTCACTCAGGCCACCCTTGGCGACCAGGTAGTCCTTGATCTGGGTCGCGCGTTCCTGGCCGAGCTTGCGCAGCAGCAGTTGACTGTCGCTCCAAGAGTCGAGCACGGCCTGGCGCATCTTCACGGAACGCTCGTCCTTGCTCAGTTGCTTCCATTCTTCGGGCGGTTGCTTCTTCAGGCGCGCGCGGTAGACGCCTTCGAGCAGCACCGGCTGCAGGTCTTCCGGCACCTCCAACTGGCTGGCGTCGCTGGGCACCTTGTCGCCCCGGCGCTGCAACATGCTGTAGTAGTTCTTCTGGTATTCCTGCTTCAGGCGCTTGTCCGCCAGCAGCGGGCCGTCGCTGGCGGCCGCGGCGACGCCTTCGACTTCCAGCTTCAGGGCAGGACGCTGCTTGAGCGCTGCGGCCAGCTTGTCCAGGTTGCCCTGGGCGCTGGCGTCCAGTTCGCTGGAGCCCGGGGCAAACGTCACGTTGCTCAGGTCCGGGCCGCCGGAGCCGCCCGCCAGGCCGGCAATGAAGTTGAAAGGCGCCTGCACTGCGCGCACCACCAGGTTGCGCAGGGTCTGCCAGACGATGGGCATGACGCTGAACTGCGGATTGTTCAGGTCGCCTTCCACCGGCAACTGGATATCGATGTTGCCGTTGGCATCCTTGAGCAGGGCGATGGCCAGTTTCACCGGCAGGTCCACGGCATCCGGGCTGTCGACCTTCTCGCCCAGCTGCAGGTGTTCCACCAGTACCTTGTTGTCGGCTTTGAGCTTGCCCTGGGTGATCTGGTAGTGCAGGTCGAGGTTCAGCCGGCCCTTGCGGATACGGTAGCCGGCGAACTTGCCGGAGTAGGGCGTCAGGGTGGTCAGCTCGACGCGCTTGAAGCTGGTGGCGATGTCCAGCTTCTCCAGCGGCGAGAAGGGGTTGAGGCTGCCCTTGATGGTGACCGGCGCGTACTTGTCGACCTTGCCCTTCACGTCCACCGAGGCCGGCGCCGGGTTGCGGTTGTCGATGGTGCCGATTTCGCCGCCCAGTTGCTGGATGGCGGTGGCGAAGTCCGGGCGCAGGGTGAGGTCGGCGAAGTTGGCCGAGCCGTTGTTGATCTTCACGCCGCCGATGCGGATGCCCAGTTCCTTGCCGCCGCCGCTGGAGCCGCTGGTTTTGCCGGCGGGCGCGGAGGATTCCGGCTGCTTGATGATCAGCTCGCTGACGTTGGTGCTGCGGTCCTCGTTGATGATGAAGCGCGCGTAGGGCTCTTCCAGCGACACGGTCTGGATCACCAGGCTGTCGCCGTGCTTGTACGCCAATCCGTCGAGGGTCAGCTTGGTCCATTTGACGAAATCGCGGCTCTTCAGGGTGTCCAGCGTGTGCAACTGGGTCACCTGGGCGCTGCCGTTGACGCTGAAGGCCAGCGGGTCGGTGCCCTTGAGGTCGACGTCGAGGTCGCTGGCGAGCAGGCCGCTGCGCAGTTCCAGGCGGATGAACGGGTCGATGTAGGCCTGGGCGACGCGCAGGTCGATGTCGCGGGTCGAGACCTTCAGCCTGGCGCTGACCGGATTGGGGATGACCTGGCCACTGGCTTCGATCTGGCCACGCGGGCCGAGGCCCGTTTTCAGCTTTAGCTGCAGTGGCGAGGTCAGGCCGCTGTCCAGGTTCTGCAGGTCGAGGTCCAGTGGGCCGACTTCCAGGTTGACCGGCTTGCCCGGCGCGCGATCGGCCAGATGAGCCTTGTAGCCGCGCAGCTGGGTATCGCGCAGGATCACATGCCAGGCTTTCTGCGGCTCACTCGGTTTAGCGGCTTCGGCGGTCTGCGGGGGCTTGCTCTCAGGCTGAGGCGGCGAAGCCGGTTTGGCGGCCTCGTTCTGCGCGGTCGCGGCGGGCTCCGTCGTCCCGGCGGCAGTCTCTGCGCCTGGAGTCTGTTCCGGGGTGGCCTGTGCTTGCGGCGTGGGTTCCTCGGGGCGCTTGTAGGGTTTGAAATTGGCGAAGAGTTTCTGCCAGTCCAGCTGGCCGTCCTTTTCGCGGGCCGCCCAGGCCTCCAGGCCCTGGCTGCGAATCTGGCCGACCACCACTTCCTGCTTGGCCAGGTCGAGGGTGGCCTCGGCCACATCGAGGCTGGCGAGCTTGGCCAGCGGTTTGCCGTCGGGGGAGGACAGGTCGAAGTCGCGCAGCTGGATGGCGGCCTTGTCCAGCAGCAGCTGGGTGTCCTTGGAGAGGTCCAGGTGGTAGTCGGAGGCGAGGCTGAGCACGCCATTGTTCAGGCTGAGCGGTGCGTTGTCCCTGACGTAGGGCCACCATGCCTTCAGCGGCACGCCATCGAGGGTGAAGCTGCCCTTGGAAGTGAAGGGCACGATGCTCAGGTCGCCCTTCCAGTCGAGCTTCCCGCCGTGAGGACCGGTGGCCACCAGGGTCATCTCGGCGCCATCGTCCGGCAGGGTGCTGAGGTTGTGCAGTTCGAAGCCCATCGGGTCGAAGACGAACTCCACGGGTTCGCTGGGACGCCGGTCAAGGAAATGCAGGCTGCCTTCGGCCAGGCGGATGCGGTCGATACGCAGTGGGAAGGGATCGCTCGGTTTTTCCTGGGCAGGCGCCGGTTCGCTGGGCGGCAGCTTGAACAAGCGGGTGAGGTTCAGCGTGCCGTTCTCGGCGAACAGCAGCTCGGTGTGCGGTGCGTCCAGTTCGACATCGGCGAGATGCAGCCTGCGTTTCCACAGGCTATCGAGTTCGAGGTTGGCATAGAGCCGGCGGAAACGTACCTGCTCCTGTCCATCGTCGCCCAGGTGCAGCCCCCAGAGGGTGAGTTCAAGGCTGAATGGGTTGAATTCGATGCGTTCCAGGCGCGCCGGAACCGTCGAGTAGTGAGCCAGTTGCTGGTTGGCTATTCGCAATCCTGCGCCGGGCAGAATGAGGAACCCGAGCAGGCAGTAGAAGAGGACCAGCAGCACTACCGCGCCGATGGCGCGTTTCAATCCTTTGGGCATGGCGAGAGTCGTTTCCGTCGTGACGTGCCACAAGAGTATGGCACGGCTGTGAGTCTTCGATTCGATAGTCGCCTTCGGACGCAGTTTCAGTGATGTCTGTCAGTCATTCAGGCGATGGGTGCGGGCGAATTCGACCAGGTCCACGAGGCTTTCCAGGTTCAGCTTCTCAAGAATGCGGGTCTTGTAGGTGCTGACGGTTTTCTGGCTGAGAAAGAGCTCCTCGGCGATGTCCTTGTTGCTCATGCCTCTCACCAGGCTGCGCAGCACGACCAGTTCGCGCGGCGTCAGGCTGGCCACCGGATCGGTGCTCTTGTCGATGCTCAGGGCCTTTTCCGGGAAGCAGCGATAGCCGGAAACCAGCATGCGCGCGGCGTTGAGAATGGCGCTGGTGTCCTTGTTCTTGCTGACGAAGCCATGCGCACCCGCGGCTTCGACCTTGCTCGAGTAAAGACGTTCGTCCTGCGAGCTGAGGACCAGCAGGCGGATGTTCTCATCGAAGATATGGATGCGCGCCAGCAGGTCGAGGCCATCCATGCCCGGGAGGTTGAGGTCCAGTATCACCAGGTCTGGCCGTTCCTTGCGGACGGCGTCGAGGCCGCCATGGCCATCGGCCGCTTCACGAACCACTTCGAACTGCGGATCCTGTTCGAGCAGCGAGCGGATGGCCAGGCGCATCGCGGGGTGATCCTCGATCAGCACCACACGTTTCTTCATAGCTGACTCCCTGAGTCCAAATGATTTGCGCGCATTGATCTTGAAGATAGACCAGTTGTTCAAGCACCTACGGAATATTCCTATGCGTAGGACCGAAAGCATGCGGGGAATCAAGTTGGCAGGGCGTTGACTTGTCCGCGTGCGCGCAGACTTGCTGCGCAGAAGGAATTCTGCACAGCAAGCCCCAGGCGGATCAGCGCTGCAGGGCCAGCGCCACGCCTTGTCCACCGCCGATGCAGAGCGTGGCGAGGCCCTTTTTCGCGTCGCGGCGGAGCATCTCATGAAGCAGGGTGACCAGCACGCGGCACCCCGACGCGCCGATGGGGTGACCGAGGGCGATTGCGCCTCCGTTCACGTTCACCTTCGAGGCATCCCAGCCCAGCTCCTTGCCAACCGACAATGCCTGCGCCGCGAACGCCTCGTTGGCTTCGATCAGGTCCAGGTCGGCGAGCTGCCAGCCAGCCTTCTCCAGGCAGCGGCGGGTGGCCGAGACCGGGCCGATGCCCATGATGGCGGGATCGACGCCGGCGTTGGCATAGGCGGCGATGCGCGCCAGGACCGGCAGGCCCAGTTCGGCGGCCTTGGTCGCGCTCATCAGCAGTACGGCGGCGGCGCCGTCATTGAGGGTCGAAGCGTTGCCGGCGGTGACGCTGCCGTCCTTCTTGAACGCCGGCTTGAGTTTGCCCAGGGACTCGGCGGTGGTGCCGGCGCGGGGCTGTTCATCGGTATCGAAGCGCAGCGGTTCGCCTTTGCGCTGGGGAATCTCGATGGCGGTGATCTCGGCCTTGAAGCGGCCCGCTTCGATGGCCTCCGCGGCCTTGCGCTGGGATTGCGCAGCGAAGGCGTCCTGCTCCTCGCGGCTGATGCCGTACTTCTCCACCAGGTTCTCGGCGGTGATGCCCATGTGGTAGTCGTTGAAGGCGTCCCACAGGCCGTCCTGGATCATGCTGTCGACCAGCTTCGCGTGGCCCATGCGCAGGCCGGTGCGGGCGCCGGGCATGACATAGGGGGCGAGGCTCATGCTTTCCTGGCCGCCGGCGATGATCACGTCGGCATCGCCGCAGCGAATCGCTTGAGTGGCGAGGTGCAGCGCCTTGAGGCCGGAGCCGCAGACCTTGTTCACCGTCATCGCGGGCACGCTGTTGGGCAGGCCGGCGGCGATAGACGCCTGGCGCGCCGGGTTCTGGCCGGCGCCGGCGGTGAGGGTCTGGCCGAGAATGACTTCGTTGACCTGGGCCGGGTCCAGGCCGGTCTGTTGCAGCAGGCTGCGGATCACCGCGGCGCCCAGTTCGTGGGCCGGCAGTGCGGAAAGCGAACCCTGGAAGCTGCCGATGGCGGTACGGGTGGCAGCGACGATGACGACTTCTTGCATGACACGAATCCTCTGTCGGGAGCGGCGGAGCCGCAGCGAGGGGCCATGGTTGCATGCTCGCCTGCGCCTCACCACCCTCCGAACCGAGTGGTCACGTTTCAGCGCAGAGGGGGAAGCCCCATGCGGCGCCGCGCGCGATGCAGCGAGCCGTTTCGCACCGCCCAGCGCAGCAGGGGCACACTGCGCCTCACGCTGGAGCGGATCAGCTGGCGCTGCAGGCTGCCCAGGCTCAGGCCGAGCTGGTCCGACGCCCACTCCGGCAACAGGTCGATGCCGGCGCGCATCATCAGCATGCCGAAGGGTTTGGCGAGGAAGCTCGGAGCAGGGGCGTTGAACAGCACGCTGACCACTTCGCGGGTGCGTTCGTCGTAGCGCAGTTGCGGGCGCATGCGCTGAAGGTAGGCCGCCACCTCGGCGCGCGAGCGTGGAACGTTGCGCGCGCCGAGGCGCTCGGCGATCAGGGCGATCTCGTCGTAGTAACGGTCCTGTTGTTCGCCGGAAAGCTCCGGATTCAGGTAGCGCAGGTGCGAGGCGAGGAAGCAGCTGACTTCGGCGACGTGTACCCAGGTCAGCAGGTCCGGGTCGCTGGCCGCGTAGGATGTGCCGTCGGGCAAGGTGCCATGGACTCCGTCGTGGATACGTCGCACGCGATCGATCAGCTTCTCGGCGTCACCGCGCGAGCCGTAGGTAGTGGCGGATATGAACTGCCCGGTGCGGCGCAGGCGTCCGAGCATGTCGGCGCGGAAATTGGAGTGGTCCCAGACGCCGCCGAGGGCGGCCGGATGCAGCATCTGCAGGAGCAGGGCGCTGATGCCGCCGATCAGCATTGAGCTGAAGTCACCGTGGACTTTCCAGCTGACGGACTCCGGCCCGAACAGGCCGGGGTCGCCCTTGGGCGACTCGAAGTCGACCCCGCCCAGGGCGAGGCCGGTCAGGCTGAGTACCTGGCTTTCGATATGACGACGAACGGTTTCCATGACGGGGAGCTGCAAGCCTCAAGCGTTAAGCTACAAGTGGTGCACTGCGCTCAGCTTAACCGCAGGCTCTTCCGCTTGCAGCTTGCAGCTGCCCCTTACCGATTGAGGCGGTTGTCGATCAGCCCCTGGACCACGCTGGGATCGGCCAGGGTCGAGGTATCGCCGAGGTTTTCCAGCTCGTTGCAGGCGATCTTGCGCAGGATGCGCCGCATGATCTTGCCCGAACGGGTCTTGGGCAGGCCCGGCGCCCATTGCAGCATTTCCGGCTTGGCGAAGCTGCCGATCTCCTTGCTCACCAGGGCCAGCAGTTCCTGCTTCAGGGTGTCGCTGGGTTCGATGCCGTTCATGGTGGTGACGAAGGCGTAGATACCCTGGCCCTTGAGGTCGTGCGGGTAGCCGACCACCGCGGCCTCGGCGACCGAGTCGTGCAGCACCAGCGCGCTCTCCACCTCGGCGGTACCGATGCGGTGCCCGGAGACGTTGATCACGTCGTCCACGCGGCCGGTGATCCAGTAGTAGCCATCCTCGTCGCGGCGCGCGCCGTCACCGGTGAAGTAATAACCCGGGTAAGGCTTGAAGTAGGTATCGATCATCCGCTGGTGGTCGCCGTAGACGCTGCGGATCTGGCTGGGCCAGCTCGCCTTGACCGCCAGGACGCCGGAACCCGGGCCGGTGATTTCCTTGCCCTGTTCGTCCAGCAGTACCGGCTGCACGCCGAAGAAGGGCCGGGTGGCAGAACCCGGCTTGAGGTCGGTGGCGCCGGGCAGCGGGGTGATCAGGATGCTGCCGGTCTCGGTCTGCCACCAGGTGTCGACGATGGGGCAGCGCTTCTCGCCGACCACCTCGTAGTACCACTCCCAGGCTTCCGGGTTGATCGGTTCGCCCACCGAGCCGAGCAGGCGCAGGCTGCTGCGCTGGGCTTTGCGTACCGGCGCGTCGCCTTCGCGCATCAGCGCACGGATGGCAGTCGGCGCGGTGTAGAAGATGTTCACCTGATGCTTGTCGATCACCTGCCAGAAGCGCGAGGCGTCCGGGTAGTTCGGTACGCCCTCGAACATCAGCGTGGTGGCGCCGTTGGCCAGCGGGCCGTAGACGATGTAGCTGTGGCCGGTGACCCAGCCCACGTCCGCGGTGCACCAGTAGATGTCGCCTTCGTGGTAGTCGAACACGTACTTGTGGGTCATCGCCGCGCCCAGCAGGTAGCCGCCGGTGGTGTGCAAAACGCCCTTGGGTTTGCCGGTGGAGCCTGAGGTGTAGAGGATGAACAGCGGGTCCTCGGCGTCCATCGGCTCGGGCGCGCAGTCCTCGCTGGCCTCACGCAGGGCCTCGTGGTACCAGATGTCGCGGCCTTCGACCCAGGGGATTTCGCCCTGGGTACGCTCGACCACCACCACGGTGGAGACGTTCGGGCAGTCCGCGAGGGCCTTTTCGACGTTTTTCTTCAGCGGGATGTACTTGCCGCCGCGTACGCCTTCGTCGGCGGTGATCACGGTGCGGCAGTCGGCGTCGTTGATGCGGTCGCGCAGGGCGTCCGGAGAGAAGCCGCCGAACACCACCGAATGGATGGCGCCGATCCGTGCGCAGGCCAGCATGGCGTAGGCGGCCTCGGGAATCATCGGCATGTAGATGCAGACCCGGTCGCCTTTCTCCACGCCGCGACTCTTGAGCACGTTGGCCAGGCGGCTGACGTGGCTGTGCAGCTTGCGGTAGGTGATGTTGGCGGATTCGGCGGGGTTGTCGCCTTCCCAGATGATCGCGACCTGCTCGCCGCGCTGTTCCAGGTGGCGGTCGATGCAGTTGTAGGTGACGTTGAGCTGGCCGCCCTTGAACCAGGTGGCCTGGCCCTTGGCCAGGTCGCCGTGATGTACCGAGTGCCAGGGCTTGAACCAGTCGAGGAAGGCTTTGGCCTGCTCGCCCCAGAAGGCTTCCGGCTGTTCTACGGATTGCTGGTAAAGACGCTGGTAGGCATCGTTGTCGAGATAGGCACGCTTGCGCACGGCCTCCGGCACGGGGTGAAGGCTGATCTCATGCATGGGGAATCCTTGTTGTTGTTTAGCCGAGATGCCCTCAAGGGTGCATCCAAGGCCCGGCGGGTTCAAGGGTTGTCCATGCTGTTTCGACGCGCCCGCGGGGCTGATCGTTCAGACGGGGCATATTCCAGCTGGGCGGCGACCAATTGCCGGGTTGCTTCACCATAGCGCCGGGCGATGGCGTCGAGGGCGTTGTCGAGCGCCTGCATCGCTGTGCTGCTGGGCTCCGGCAGGCGAGGAAGGTCCTTTGTCTGCTCGGGGAGAAACAACAGGCCGCCCAAGCTGGTAACCGGTTGTGCAGCGCCACCCCTGGCTTCGCTGCGGAAGGTCCGCGCCCAGGCATCCGTTGCCAGTGCCAGGCTGACCTCGTCGAAACCGGGCTGGAGCGGGACGCTGAAGGATTCGTGGTTCCAGAAGGCGAGGTAGTTTCCGGCCGCTGCCAGGTAGCCGCTCGCGCCCAGGGCAAAGCGCTGGCTGCCGTGTCGGGGCGACCAGTCCTGCACGCCGAATTCGTGAGCGAGCCGGCTCGCCGCGGGCCTTCCGGAAATAGCCTCCACCAGCGCAAGCGATACCGGCAGCGCGGCGGTCACGCCGGAAGTGGTGATCACCTGGCCATCGGCTACATAGCGGCGATTCTCCACCCAGCGAGCGTCGGGATAGTCCTCCAGGCGCTGCTTGCGCGAGTACCAATGGCCGGTGGCGCGCCGTCCCTGCAGCAGCCCGGCATTGCCCAGCACCAGCACTCCGTCGCAGATGCCGACGATGGTTGCCCCCTTGCTGGCCTGCTGCCGTACGAAGGCCAGCAGGGCAGCGTCCTGGCTGTCATGCACCGCGGGCACGATCAGGTAGTCCGCGCCCTGTGGATAACGTTGTGCGAACTCATCCAGCGTGGCCTGCGGCTGGAGTCGCAGGGCCGGCATCAGCTGTACCGGGCCGGGGGCGGTGGCGAGGGCGAGTACCTCTGCTGCCCCCGAGCGGCGCAGCACGCCAAGGGGGACGACGTAGTCCGCCAGCTCGGTCATGTGGTTCTGGGCGACGACGGCAATGACCGGGCGCTCGCGGCCGAAGCGTGGTTGATAAGGCGCAAGCGTCTCGTCGTCGGCCTGGGCGTGGATGCAGAGCAGCAGGATGAGGAACAGCAGGAAGGTGCGCATGACTGTCTCCGGGATGGGATTTCCATGCTGCAGCACTGATGGCTGTCACTTCTGACGCTGATAGTTGAATATCTGCCAATCGCCCCCCTGGATCTGCCCCGATGAACGCTCCTCACCGCGTGCTCTTGCTGGTCTTCCCGGATTTCCAGTTGCTCGATGCCACCGGGCCGGCCGACGTGTTCGCGGCAGTGGACGAGCACTTGCCGGCCGCTGCGCGCCGCGCTTACCAGCTTGAGGCGATCTCGCCCGATGGCGGCCTGGTTCGCTCCAGCACCGGGCTGGAATTGGCGACCAAGGGCTTGCCAGAGCCGCAGCAGGCAGCGGGCAGCACCCTGCTGGTGGCGGGCGGCTTCGGAGTACAGGCGGCCATGCAGAAGGGCGACGTCGCGCGCTGGCTGGCGCAGGCGGAGCCCCATGCGGCACGCTGCGGATCGGTGTGTACCGGCGCCTTCCTGCTGGCGCAGGCGGGGCTGCTGGATGGCCGGCCGGTGGTCACCCACTGGCGCTACGCCGAGTTGTTACAGCGACTGTTTCCTCGCTTGCAGGTGATGCATGACGCGCTGTTCATCCGCGACGCGAAGTTCTACAGCTCCGCCGGTGTGACTGCCGGGATGGACCTCTGCCTGAGCCTGGTGGAGGAGGACCACGGCCGCGACCTGTCGCTGCGGGTTGCCCGCGGGCTGGTGATGTACCTGCGCCGTCCTGGCGGGCAGCGCCAGTTCAGTGCCGAACTACTGGCGCAGCAGGCGCCGCCGGGAGGGCAGATGGAGCGGCTGCTGGAGTGGCTGCGGGAGCGGCTGGCTCAGTCGCTGGATGTCGAGGAAATGGCGGCGCAGATGGCCATGTCGTCGCGCACCCTGCATCGGCACTGCCAGGCAGAGATGGGCATGACGCCGGCGAAGCTGCTGCTGGAGCTGCGTCTGGAAAAGGCCAGCCAATTGCTGGAGGGGGGAGAGTCTTCGCTCAAGCGCGTGGCGCAGCACGCGGGTTTTGGCAGCGAGTACAACTTGCGGCGCGCCTTCGTGCAGGCGCTGGGCGTGACGCCCGGGGAGTATCGGCAGCGCTTCTGCCGCTAGGAGGAGGACGGATGCGCAGGCGCGCACCCGTCCGTTTCGCCGTCAGCCGCGGTGACGACCGCGGAAGAAGTCGATCAGGCCCTGGGTGGAACCGTCCTCGGCAGCGCTTTCCTCGCTGCCGACCAGGCGGCCGTAGACGGCCTTGCCCAGTTCCTTGCCCAGTTCCACGCCCCACTGGTCGAAGGCGTTGATGCCCCAGAGGATGCTCTGCACGTAGACCTTGTGCTCGTACATGGCAATCAGCGCGCCCAGGCGGCGGGCGCTGATGCGCTCCAGCACCAGGGTGTTGCTCGGGCGGTTGCCCGGGATCACCTTGTGCGGCGCCAGGCGCTGCACTTCGGCTTCGTCCACGCCCTTGGCGCGCAGCTCGGCCTCCGCCTCGGCGCGGCTCTTGCCGACCATCAGCGCCTGGCTCTGCGACAGGCAGTTGGCGTACAGCCACTGGTGGTGATCGGCGACCGGGTTGTAGCTGGACACCGGGACGATGAAGTCCGCCGGAATCAGGTGGGTGCCCTGGTGCAGCAACTGGTGGTACGCGTGCTGGCCGTTGCAGCCCACGCCGCCCCAGATCACCGGGCCGGTGCCGGCGGAAACCGGCGAGCCGTCCTGGCGCACGCTCTTGCCGTTGGACTCCATGTCCAGCTGCTGCAGGTGGTCGGTGATGTTCCGCAGGTAGTAGTCGTAGGGCAGGATCGCGTGGCTGCGCGCACCCCAGAAGTCGCCGTACCAGACACCGAGCAGGCCCAGCAGCACCGGGATGTTCTTCTCGAACGGCGAGGTGAGGAAGTGCTGGTCCATGCTGTAGGCACCGGACAGCAATTCCTTGAAGTTGTTGATGCCCACCGACATGGCGATCGGCAGGCCGATGGCCGACCACAGCGAGTAACGCCCCCCCACCCAGTCCCACATCGGGAAGACGTTCTCCGGGCGGATGCCGAAGGCCGCGGCGGCCTCCTTGTTGCTGGAGACGGCGATGAAGTGACGGTACAGCTCCGCCTCGCTGCCGCCCTGGGCCAGGTACCAGGCGCGGGCGGCCTGGGCGTTCTTCAACGTCTCCAGGGTGCCGAAGGATTTCGACGAGACGATGAACAGCGTGGTCTCGGCGTTGAGCTTGGCGGTCATCTCGCGGAATTCGCTGCCGTCGATGTTCGCCAGGTAGTGGCAACGTACGCCTTTCTGGGCGAAGGGCAGCAGCGCCTCGGAGACCAGCTGCGGGCCGAGGAAGGAGCCACCGATGCCGATGTTCACCACGTCGGTGATCGGCTTCTCGGTGTAACCGCGCCACAGGCCGTTGTGCACGGCGGCGACCAGTTCGGTCATCTGGTGCAGCACGCGGTGCACCTCGGGCATCACGTCCTTGCCATCCACCATCACCTTGTCGCCGATGGGGCGGCGCAGCGCCGTGTGGAGTACCGGGCGGCGCTCGGAGGCGTTGATCACCTCACCATTGAACATCGCCTGGATGGCCTCGCCCAGCCTCGCTTCCTGCGCCAGCTTCACCAGCAGGTCGAGGGTGTCCTGGCGGATCAGGTTCTTCGAGAAGTCGAGGAACAGGCCGCAAGCGCTCAGGGAGAAGCGCTTGAAGCGCTCCGGGTCCTCGGCGAATGCCTCGCGCATGGTGAAATTCTGCAGATCCTGGCGGTGTGCGGCCAAAGCCTGCCAGCTCGCCAGTCGGGTGGCATCCAGCGGGGTGAGGTGGTGTTCCATGACGTACCTTCGGGTAAGACGTGCGTGTTTGGACGAGCTTTCGAACTTGAAAAAAGCCCGGTGGTTCCGGGCTTTTCTCGTCGGTCAGGCGAGCTGGACCGGGATGGCGTTGCTGGTGTGGCTGAGTTCGTTGCCCGGCGCCATGTACAGCATGCGCGGCTGGTAGCCTTCCAGCTCGGCGTCGCTGAACTGAGCGTACGCGCAGATGATCACCCGGTCACCCACCTTCGCCTTGTGGGCGGCGGCGCCGTTCACGGAAATCATCCGCGAACCTTCCTCGCCACGGATGGCGTAGGTGGTGAAGCGTTCGCCATTGTCCACGTTGTAGATCTGGATCTGCTCGTACTCGCGGATGCCGGCGAGATCGAGCCATTCGCCATCGATGGCGCAGGAGCCTTCATAGTCGAGCACGGCGTGGGTCACTTCGGCGCGGTGCAGTTTGGCTTTGAGCATGATGCTCTGCATGGCGTGGCTCCTCTTGTTCTGGTGCGGTGTTCTGGTGCGGGTTCGTGCCGCCGAGAGCGGGGCGAGTATGCCCGAGCACCCGAAGCCGCTCAAGGCCGCGAATGGCGCGGCCTTGAGGCGAAAATTCGGGTGTTGGGCGGGGAATCAGTCGATGTGGAAGGCGAGGTTGTCGATCAGCCGGGTGCTGCCCAGGAAGGCGGCGACCAGGATCACCAGCTGCTGGTCCTGCGCCGTGGCCGGGCGCAGGCCGACAGGCTCGCGGACCTCGAGGTAGTCGATGCGCAGGCCCGCCGCTTCGATCTGCTGCTGGCCCTCCGCAAGCAGCGCGGGGAAGTCGCGCTCGCCCTCGCGGATGCGCTCGGCGATTTGCTTCAGGGTACGCTGCAGCACCGGCGCGACGGCGCGTTGTTCCTCGGTCAGGTAGCCGTTGCGCGACGACAGGGCCAGGCCGTCCTCGGCGCGCACGGTCGGCTCGCCGAAGATCTGGATCGGCAGGTTCAGGTCGCGGACCAGCTTGCGGATGACCGCCAGCTGCTGGAAGTCCTTCTCGCCGAACAGCGCCATGTCGGGCTGGACCATGTTGAACAGCTTGCAGACCACCGTGGCGACGCCGTCGAAGTGGCCCGGACGGCTGCCGCCGCAGAGCCCTTCGGAGACGCCGGTGACGTGCAGCCTGGTCTGGCCTTCCATGCCGTCGGGATACATCTCGTCGACGGTGGGCGCAAAGAGCAGATGGCAGCCGGCGCCGAGCAGCTTTTCCTGATCGGCAGCGAGGGTGCGCGGGTACTTGTCGAGGTCTTCGCTGGGGCCGAACTGCAGCGGATTGACGAAGATGCTCGCCACCACGAAGTCGGCGCGCTGGCTGGCCTTGGTCACCAACGCGGCATGGCCGGCGTGCAGGTTGCCCATGGTCGGCACCAGCGCGATGCGCTTGCCTTCGCTACGGGCGCGCGCCACCGCGGCGCGCAGCTCGCGGACTGTCTTGACTGTAATCATCAGGCGAAACCGTGCTCCGGGCCGGGGAAGGTGCCGTCCTTCACTGCCTTCACGTAGGCGGCGAAGGCGGACTGGATGTCGGGCTGGCCATCGAGGAAGTTCTTCACGAACTTCGGCGAGCGGCCGGACAGCGACAGGCCGAGCATGTCGTGCATCACCAGGACCTGACCGTCGGTGCCGGCACCCGCGCCGATACCGATCACCGGGATCTTCACCGCTTCGGTGATTTCCTTCGCCAGGGCGGACGGCACGCATTCCAGCAGCAACACGGCGGCGCCGGCCTGCTCCAGGGCAATGGCGTCGGCGCGCAGCTGGCGCGCCTGGGCTTCCTGGCGCCCCTGGACCTTGAAGCCGCCGAACAGGTTGACCGCCTGCGGCGTGAGGCCCAGGTGCGCGCACACCGGGATGCCCATCTGGGCCAGGCGGATGATCGGCTCGGCGAGCCAGGCGCCGCCTTCGAGCTTGACCATGTGCGCGCCGGCCTGCATGACCTTTACCGAGTCGCGCAGCAGCTGGTCCAGCGAGGTGCCGGATTCGAACGGCAGGTCGGTGACGATCAACGCGCCCTTGTTACCGCGTTTCACCGCAGCGGTGTGGTACGCCATGTCCTCCACGGTCACCGGCAGCGTGCTGTCGTGACCTTGCAGCACCATACCCAGGGAGTCACCGATCAGCAGCATTTCGGCACCGGCCAGGCTGGCGGTGTGCGCGAAAGTGGCATCGTAGGAGGTCAGCATCGCGATCTTTTCGCCGCTTTGCTTGAGACCTTGCAGGGTGGTCAGGGTGACATCAGGCATGAAAGTGTCCTCGGTTCTGCGCCGGGCAGGGGCAAACGGGGCCCTATAGTCCGGATCGAAAAAGGCTAAGTCAATTGCAGGTGTTACCGGACTGTTACGGCGTTACTGCCAGTGCGCCCCACGCCTGCGGCGCAGCATGCCTCAGGCCAGGCGCTCGAGGCCGCTGAACGGACAGGCGGCGAGCAGTTCGGCCAGGGTGCGGCCGTCGGGGAAGCGCAATTGCGGGGCGAGGTCCGCCAGTGGGTAAAGCACGAAGGCACGGGCCTGCATGTGGTAGTGCGGCACCTTCAGACGCGGCTCGTCGATCAGGCGCTCGCCGAACAGCAGGATGTCGAGGTCCAGGGTGCGCGGCCCCCAGCGCTCGTCCTTGCGTACGCGGCCCTGGTCCAGCTCGATGGTCTGCAGGGCGTCCAGCAGCGCCAGCGGCTCGAGGTCGGTATCCAGCGCGGCCACGGCGTTGACGTAGCGCGGCTGGTCCGGCGGGCCGAGCGGGTCGCTGGCGTAGAGCGGGGAGACCACCGCCACCTTGGTGGCGGGGACCTGCGACAGCGCCTTCAGCGCGGCTTCCAGCTGCTGGCGCGGCTCGGCGAGGTTGCTGCCGAGCCCGATGTACACGCGTTCGCTCATTCGCTGCTGGCGCCTTCGGTGCGCGGGCCGCGGCGACGACGGTTGCTGCCGCCACGACGGCGTTTGCGCGGAGCAGCGGCGCCACCTTCTTCCTGCTGGCTGGCGAGGTTGCGGATCATGCCGCGGCGCTCACCATCGCTGGCTTCCTGGTAGTCGGTCCACCAGTCGCCCAGACCGCCGGTTTCCTCGCCGGCGCTTTCGCGCAGCAGGAGGAAGTCGTAGCCGGCGCGGAAGCGCGGGTTTTCCAGCAGCAGGTCGGCCTTCTTGCCCTGGCGGCGCGGCAGGCGCTCCTGCATGTCCCAGATCTCGCGGATCGGAATGGTGAAGCGCTTGGGTACCGCGGTGCGGCGGCATTGTTCGAGGATCAGCTCGTGAGCGGCTTCCTGCATCGCCGGGATCGGCGGCATGCCGCGGTCCTGCAGCTTCAGCACGCGGGCGGGCAGGGCCGGCCAGAGCAGCGCGGCGAACAGGAAGGCCGGGGTGACCGGCTTGCCCAGGCGGATGCGCTCGTCGGTGTTGGCCAGGGCCTGACGCATCAGCTTACCGGCGTAATCGGGGTTTTCCTTCAGCGCTTTCGCGCTCGCCGGGAACAGCGGGGCGAACAGGTCGTACTCGTTGAGCAGTTCGAAGGTGCGCTCGGCCTTGCCGCTCAGGAACAGCTTGAGCACTTCGTCGAACAGGCGCGCGGAGGGAATCTCGTTGAGCAGCGGCGCCAGGCGGCGGATCGGCGCGGCACTGTGCTTCTCGATCTCGAAGTCCAGCTTGGCGGCGAAGCGCACGGCGCGGAGCATCCGTACCGGGTCCTCGAGATAACGCTGCTCGGGGTCGCCGATCAGGCGGATCAGGCGGTTGCGGATGTCGCGTACGCCATGGGCGTAGTCGAGGATGCGCTCGCCGGTGACGTCGAAGTACAGGGCGTTGATGGTGAAGTCGCGGCGCTGGGCGTCGTCTTCCAGGGTGCCGTAGACGTTGTCGCGCAGGATGCGGCCGGCCTCGTTGCGCGAGGCGTGGGCGTTATCGGCGTCGTCGTCTTCGGTCACCGGATGGTTGGCGCGGAAGGTTGCAACCTCGATGATCTCGCGGCCGAAATGGACGTGGACCAGCTTGAAGCGGCGACCGATCACCCGCGCGTTGCGGAATTCGGCTCGCACCTGCTCGGGGGTGGCGCTGGTGGCCACGTCGAAGTCCTTGGGCGGAATGCCCAGCAGCGGGTCACGGACGCCACCGCCGACGATGTACGCCTGGTAGCCGGCCTTGGTCAGGCGCTCCACGACGTTCACCGCGTTCCTGCTGAACTGTTCCCGCCGCAGCGAGTGCTGATGGTTGCCAACGACTTCCGGAGTAGTGCGGACAGCGCGCGGACGGCGCAGTGGGGATCGGATGGACTGGATCAGCTTTTTCAGCATGTGTGCACTATCGGGAATGGATGTAGGGATGGCATACGCAGTCTCGGCAAGCCGCTTGGTTACGGCGTTTCCTGGAGGATAGCGGGTGTCTGCCGCTGCCTTGAAACAAATGGCAGCAAATCGAATGCCGTCTGCGCCGCGGCGATTCTAGCATCGTGGGGTGGGATGATGAAGAAAAGTGAAGAAAGGGACTTGCGGGGAGAGAGCGGGAGGGTGTAGCGAAAGCTACTGGGGGAGCCGAAGCTCCCCCCCAAATAGGTGCGTGCTTTGTTTTTATTATGATTACCGGGCTTGTTGTTTTTGTTTGTAGACCCGACCCTCGAAGCTACCTGCTTCGGGGAACCTTCCACACTTGGAAGGTGTTCAATAGCAAACGGATTGCTTTGGTCGCTGAGTGAGCAATGATCTTGCGATCCAACCAGTTTTGCGTGCTGTCTCAAGACAGTTTTATTCTTCTTGACTGGTTGCGGGACTGGTCCCGACGGCTACCCTTCTCCAAAAGAATCAGTTAGCTGCGCCTCCGCGATCTTGTTTTTGTTGTGCTGGAGTCGTTTCGTCTTGTTCTTATTGTGAGTGGTCGTGCTTGTTATTGTTGTTGTACCAATAACAAAGCAGATGCCGTGCCAACTTTTGCGAATCCTTATTTTTCAAGGGTTTGCGAGGAATGCCCGGCGAACGACAGGCACAAAAAAGCCGGGTTTCCGTTACCGATGAACCCGGCTTCTGTTACGGAGCATATCCGCGGTAACAGTGTGAAACGTCTTACGAGTCAGCCGATGCGCCGGACTTGCGGCGCGGGATGCCCAGGCGCTGGCGGCGTTCCCACAGGCATTTGCGGCTGATGCCCAGCTTGCGGGCCAGTTCCGTCTCGGTCATGTGGTCCTGATGTTCGAGGACGAAGTGCTGGAAATAGTCCTCCAGCGACAGGTCCTCGGTGGGCTCGTGGTTGCTGGCGCTGCCGTTGCTGGGACGCAGGTCGCCGTCATCGCCGAAGTCGTCGTCCAGATCATCCAGTTCGATATCGATGCCCAGCAGGTCCGCCGGGATTTCCTGGCCTTCGCTGAGGATCACGGCGCGCTCGATGGCGTTCTCCAGCTCGCGCACGTTACCCGGCCACGGGTAGTGACGGATGGCCTGTTCCGCCTCGTGGGAGAAGGTCAGCGCCGGGCGCCCCATCTGGGAGCATTGGCGCGCCAGGAAGGAGCGGGCGATTTCCATCACGTCGGGACCGCGCTCGCGCAGCGGCGGCAGTTTCAGCGAGATGACGTGCAGGCGGTAATAGAGGTCTTCGCGGAACTGGCCGGTCTTGGCCAGCATCTTCAGGTCGCGGTGGGTCGCGGCGATCAGGCGCACGTCGACCTTCTGCGATTGCACCGAGCCGACCCGGCGGATCTCGCCTTCCTGCAGCACTCGCAGCAGGCGCGCCTGGGCTTCCAGCGGCAATTCGCCGATCTCGTCGAGGAACAGGGTGCCGCCATCGGCCGCTTCCACCAGGCCCGCGCGTCCCGCGCTGGCGCCAGTGAACGCGCCCTTCTCGTGGCCGAACAGTTCGGATTCGATCAGGGTTTCCGGAATCGCGGCGCAGTTCACCGAGATCAGCGGCGCCTTGGTGCGCTTGGACAGGTTGTGCAGCGCACGGGCGACCAGTTCCTTGCCGGTACCGGATTCCCCCTGGATCAGCACATTGGAATCGGTGGGCGCGACCTTGCGGATCTTGGTGTAGAGCTCCTGCATCGGCGCGCAGGAGCCGATGATGCCGATCTCGCCGTCCGCGGCGGCGGTGTTACCGCTGCTACGCTCGGCCGCCTTGGCGTTACTGCGGGCTTCGGCGGGAGCGTTACGGTTCTCCTGGCGATCCTTGAGGATGCGCGCCACGGCCTGGAGCATCTCGTCGTGGTCGAAGGGCTTGGCGATGTAGTCCACCGCGCCCATTTTCATCGAGTCCACCGCCGAGCGCAGGCTGGCGTAGCTGGTCATGATCAGCACCGGGGTGCCCTGGGCCAGCTTGATCAGTTCGGTGCCGGGTGCGCCGGGCAGGCGCAGGTCGCTGACGATCATGTCGAACGACGGAATGCTGTAACGCTCCTGAGCTTCCTGTACCGAGCCAGCCTCGCTGACCTGGTACTGGTTGCGCTCGAGCAATCGTCGCAGGGCGGAACGGATGATGGTTTCGTCTTCGACGATGAGGATATGTGCCATGTATTCAGCTCTCTCGACGTGCTCGTTTACTGCTCGGCCGTCGGGCCAGGATGCCGCGGCAAGGTGACGCTGATGCGGGTTCCGCATTCGCGTTCGGGGTCAGCCGGGCTGTCTATGGTGATTTGCCCATAATGCTCTTCCACGATCGAATAGACCAGTGCGAGGCCCAGGCCGGTCCCCTTGCCCGGGTCCTTGGTGGTGAAGAAGGGCTCGAACAGGCGGTCGATGATCGACTTGGGAATCCCGCTGCCTTCGTCCTCGACGATCAGGTCGACGGTCTGCTCGGAGGCTTCGCTGCGCACGCGGATCGCTCCGTTGGGCGGGGACGCGTCGCGGGCGTTGGACAGCAGGTTGATCAGCACCTGCGCCAGGCGCTGGGAGTCGCCTTCCACCCAATGTTCGGGGTTGCACAGGTTGAAGAACTGCACGTCGACGCTGCGCTTGTTCAGTGACAGCAGGCCGATGGCTTCCTGGGCGACGTCCGCCAGGCAGACCGGTTCGGCTGCGACCTGCTTGCCGCCGGCGTGGGCGAAGCTCATCAAGGATTGCACGATGCGCGACACGCGCTTGGTCTGTTCGAGGATCTGTCCGCTGATCTCGGTCAGCTCGCCGTCGCCTTCGCGTTCTTCCCGCAGGTTCTGCGCCAGGCAGGCGATGCCGGTGATGGGGTTGCCGATCTCGTGGGCCACGCCGGCGGCGAGGCGGCCGATGGAGGCGAGGCGTTCGGAATGGATCAGCTTGTCTTCCAGGGACTGGGTTTCGGTGAGGTCTTCGACCAGCAGCACCAGACCGCTGTTACCGGGGGCGAGGGGTTCCTCGATCGCCGCCTTGTGCAGGTTCAGCCAGCGGGTCTGGCCCTCGATGGACAGGCGCTGCTTGTGCAGGTGCTCGTCGGGGGCGTCGATGAAGCCTTCCAGCAGGCCGCGCCACGGGTCGGGCAGGGCGGCCAGGCGCGAGCCGACCACGCGCTGTGCGCTGACTCCGGTGAGCTCCTCGATGGCGCGGTTCCACATGAGGATTTCCTGGTCCTTGGCCAGCGAGCAGACGCCCATGGGCAGGTCCTGCAGGGTCTGGCGGTGGTAGCGGCGCAGGGTATCGAGTTCGGCGGCAAGGCCGGTGAGCCGGGAGTGGTAGTCCTCCAGCCGGCTCTCGATGAAGTGGATGTCCTCGGTGACGTAGCTTTCGTTGTTGGCCTTGTAGGGCAGGAAGGTTTCCACCATGTCCTGCGCCACGCTCGGGCCCATGAGGCCGGAGAGGTTCGCTTCGATGCGGTCGCGCAGACGGCGCAGAGCGTAAGGGCGGCGCTCGTCGAAGGGCAGGTGCAGGTCGCGCAGCGCCTGCTCCACCTCGCGCTGGGCGGTCTTCGCACCCAGTGGCTTGGCCAACTGGCTGGCGAATTCCTGTGGGGAGACGGCGATCAGCTCGCGACGCTGAGGGCGGCGTACGTTGTCGACGGCGCAGGCTTCGGCGGCGCCTTTCTCTTCATCGCTGGCTTCGGTGAACAGCGAGACCAGGGTGAACACCAGCACGTTGGCCGCCAGCGAGGCGAGCGCTGCGAGGTGCCAGGTGGTGTCGTCGAGCACGTAGAGCGAATTGAACAGCGGCAGGTAGATGCTCTGCATGTTCGCGACCAGCGGGGTGAGCATGGTCGCGCCCCACACCAGCATGCCCGCCACGAGGCCTGCGATGAAGCCGCGGCGGTTCGCAGTCGGCCAGTAGAGCACGGCCAGTGCGCCGGGGAGGAACTGCAGGGTGGCGACGAAGGAGACTATCCCCAGGTTCGACAGGTCCTGCTCGGCGCCCAGCAGCAGGTAGAAGGCATAGCCGGCCATGATGATCGCGGCGATCAGGGCGCGACGGGTCCACTTCAGCCAGCGGTAGATGTTGCCCTCGGCCGGCGGCTGGTAAAGCGGCAGTACCAGGTGGTTGAGCACCATGCCGGAGAGCGCCAGGGTCATCACGATGATCAGGCCGCTGGCGGCGGAGATGCCGCCGACGAAGGCGGTCAGCGCCAGGGCTGGGCTGTCCACCGAGATGCCAAGGCCGAGGGTGAAGTATTCCGGGTTGGTCGAGGCGCCCAGGTGCAGACCGGCCCAGAGGATCGGCGGCACCGCCAGGCTCATCGGCAGCAGGAACAGCGGCAGGCCCCAGCTGGCGCTGAGCAGCGAGCGCGGGTTGAGGTTCTCGGTGAAGGTCATGTGGAACATGTGCGGCATGACGATGGCCGCGGCGAAGAACACCAGCAGCAGGGTGCGCCACGGCCCTTCGGCCAGCGGCGTATGCAGGGTGCTCAGGGCTTCCTGGTTCTGCAGCAGCCAGACTTCCAGGCCGTCCGGCCCGCCGAACACGCCATAGAGGGCGAACAGGCCGATGGAGCAGAGCGCCACCAGCTTCACCAGCGATTCGAAGGCGATCGCCATCACCAGCCCTTCGTGGCGTTCGCGGGTGGCGATGTGGCGCGCGCCGAAGAGGATGGCGAACAGCGTGATCAGTGCGCAGAACGCCAGCGCCGCGCGGTTGGGCTCGGACTCGCGGGTGAGGATGCTGATCGAGTCGGTCACCGCCTGGATCTGCAACGCCAGCATCGGCAGCACGCCGATCAGCATGAACAGCGTAGTCAGCGCGCCGGCCCAGGTGCTGCGGAAGCGGAAGGCGAACAGGTCGGCCAGCGACGACAGCTGGTAGGCCCGGGTGATCCGCAGGATCGGGTAGAGCAGCACCGGCGCCAGCAGGAAGGCGCCGGAAACGCCCAGGTAGATCGCCAGGAAGCCGTAGCCGTACTGGTAGGCCAGCCCGACCGTGCCATAGAAGGCCCAGGCGCTGGCATACACGCCCAGCGACAGGGTGTAGATCAGCGGATGGCGCACCAGCCGGCGCGGAATGAAGCCGCGCTCGGTGATCCAGGCGACACCGAACAGGACCATCAGGTAGGAGGCGCTGATCAGGATCAGCTGGGTGAGGCTAAAGCTCGTCAGCATCGCGCTGGCTCTGCAGGATGAAGGTGACGACGATCAGGATCAGCCACAGCAGATACGGGCGGTACCAGGCGCCGTGGGGATCGATCCACCAGTCCATGATGGCCGGCGAGAACAGGTAGATGCCCACGACCAGGAGCAACACCAGTCGGTAGATGTACATGTCGTCTCTCTCTTGGTTCGGCGGGCAGGCTACCTGTGCGCACAGTCGCCGGCAAGCCGGCTGCCGGCCCGCCTTGCGCCGAGTGCCCGGCGGGTCCTGTAGGAGCGAGCTTGCTCGCGAACAAGCCCCGCAGCGGGATTCAGGTTCGCGAG